>JAUMAI010000681.1:0-2346 GCA_032116775.1 Pirellula sp.
CCCGTCAATTGCACCTAACCAATCGATCTCATTTTGAGAGCACGCAGTCATGAAAAAGTTCTCAGCTTCCCAATTACCAATCAATTGCCCTTGGGGCGAGCCGACCGAGCCCCCCCGGCAGATCCGTCCTGGTATCTGGTTCGTCAGGAGCGAATTCCAGTTTGGGGTCGCCCTTTCGATTCAGCGAGCAATGTCAATCACCAAGAAGTTCCCTGGCTTCGAACCAGAGTCCTACCAGTGGTGGAGCGATGACGGAGACATGGCCGTTGTCGTAGCGGCATTCCCCAAAGCATTCGCTGATCGCGATTGCTTCTGGGCCTATCACAAGATCCTCAGCAACGCACTTTGGGAGAAGCGATTCCTGGGGGTCGCTAACTTGTGCCACCAAGCAGAGGTACACCAACGATCGATCAAGTATGCCGCCGACAACAAGCGGTTCTTCGTTCGATCGGAAGTGCTCGAAGATGACGGCGACGTCGCAACACTAAGCGTTGTTCGACCAGCCGATGGCCACCGTGTCATCATCCGCGCTAGCAGCGAATGGGCACGCGCAAACAAATGCTACTCCGAGGCCGAGGTCTCCTTGTTGAAGCTTGCTCCTAATGACTAGCAGATCGAGTTGTGATTGACGGATACACGTATCGAACGGACTTGCTTCTTTTCGAACTTAACCATTCACTGAAGAGATTTACGATGTCGAACACGATCATTTCAACGCGCTGCGTAGTACAACGGCCAAACGTACGTTTCGCGCCGATGCCATCGGTTAAAAATGTCGCGTCATCAAGTCCGCGATATAGCGTCTCGAACAAGACTGTTCATCTATTTCTGGATTTCTCGAACGTGATGATCAATGCGCGAGAAATCGCAAATGAGCGATCGGGTCGCATATTGCCAGACGGCGACATTAAGATCAATTTCTACAACCTCAAGCTACTCGCCGGGAAAAACCGTAAATGGGGAAGCGGTTATGCAGCCGCAGGTCTGAAAAATCCGGATGCAATCCGAAATGAGTGCGCTCGCGTGGGAATTGATTTCGAAGCCTACGAGCGAGGGGAAACCTCAGGTAGAGAGCAAGGCATCGACGCAATTATTCAGGGTCGGATGTTCAAACTCGCTACCATGAATTCGACTAATCAAGTCGCCGTTCTGATCACAGGCGACGGAAACGGTTTCCATCGCAATGAAGGATTTATCGAGCCCTTAAAAGCGCTTCATCAAAAGGGATTCGATGTTGAGGTGTATTCGTGGGAACGATGTTTCAATTCCTCGCTCCGAGACTGGGCTGAGCATCACGGCAAAGCGATGTTGCTCGATGAATTCTTTGACTGCCTAATCGTTGCGCCCGGCACTAGTTCGATCAATCGCAAAGAGTTTTACAGGCGACTGACAGCGCTCGTTTAACGCTGACTTGCACCCGACCGCGTTTGGTTTCATGCAAACAACATCTAACGATTAAACAGACGACTGAAGATTCATCTTCCGCTATGGTAAATATGTTGGCATTAAGTAGCTGATTAGTTCTTATCTATTGAGCTAGTCCTTACTAATGAGCTGTTGGGAGTCGATCCCATTTGTCGCGAAAATCATCGCAGTCATAGCTCCTGGGTTGAAGCCAATAAGAGACTTTTCCATTCCGTTCTCCACGATGCGCGAGGGCTTTGACCTCGTGCGGAAGCATGATGTAGGCCGTCGGCTGCGTTGCAACTCGGTTGACGATCACCCAATAGTCGCCCATAAGTTTGTCGAGGGACTTACCAAGCGGTACCGGATTCCGTATCGACAATGATTTAACTTGTAATCCTATGAAATGCGTTCCGCTGGTGTTGTACGCGATGATATCAACGCCGCGCGCGTTGCGCGCTGTTGGCATGGCATTCCAGCCTCGCAAGGAGAGTTGGTAGCAAGCGTAGTAGAGCCCAGCATTTCCAACGACATGATTGTTGAGTTTTACGTCCATTAGATAGGTATGGCGGGATTTAAAGGTGGAAGGGTATTTGGTAGGACGCTTGCGCATACTTATAGATCGGGCATTATATCGCTTCCATTCGTCCGTCGGGTAATTGAATTTAATTACAAGATCAAGGCTTATTTCATTGGATTGATGTTCGTTGAGTCTGAAAGTAGACCCTAAACTTTAGCGTGCTTGGCGGCTTTGCGCGCAACCCCTGCCGAGCATCGGCGATCGGAAGAATATTTCTCGCAAAGGCGCAAAGTCGCAAATGGGATGGCGCGCGTCGGGTTCACCACGAAGATCACCGAGATCACGAAGGGTGGGAAGGGAGAGCGGATTGCTGGGTGTTGGCGGGCTTGGCGGCTTTGCGCGCGGGCCCAAACGAGCATCGG
>JAUMAI010000682.1:0-7218 GCA_032116775.1 Pirellula sp.
ATACATGCTTCGGTAGAGTCGACTCACGTTTCGCAGCATGCTTTCGATATAGGTGAATAACTCATCACCCCAAGAGAACTCTCGTCCTGTAAATTCCGCTAAACGTTGCTGAGAATGACTGCCACCCAAATAGATACCATAGCGCTGTGGCGCATGTGCTATAAGTGCTAGGTGTGCCAGTAGCGGTCGAGAGCAATTGTTGCTACAGCCTGAAATGCGAAAGTTGAACGGTCCAAGTTCTAAATCAAACGCTTGGGCGACTTGTTCCAGAAATGTTTGCATAGACTGTCTGTGGAGTTCAGCATCAGCTAGCGCTAAGCCGCAGGTTGGCAGTGCCGGACAAGCGGTAACAGTTGCTAATGGCCTATGATTTTCTTGGGCCGTCAAGCTTGTCTTAGCGTAATCCCATAACCAGTACTGTCCCCAAATACTTTGGGGATAAAGTTTATGGAGATAGTTTGATAGAGCATGGTTGGTCTGGCCTAAGAGGACTTCCTGCTGACTGCTCAAATACCAATGGTGGTCCGAGTCATGGGTTATTGTCCTAAACCAGTCGGCTAGAAGGGAGTCATGGGCATTTAAGCCACACTTCTGCCAAGAGAATCCATGAAATTTCTTCTCTTGAACGAAATGTTCTCCTCGATGAGAAAATGTCGATGGGACAGTATTGTCCCGTGTCTCTAAAAGTTTAATAGATCTGGTAGTTTCTTGTTGAACCAGTCGCAATAGCTGTTCGAGTCCTATTTCCGCCAACCAGTATTTGAAGCGGCTCAGTTTGCGTTGTCGGCGCGGCGCGTATTTGCGATACGCTTCCTTCAACCCGCTTGCGAAAGGAATTACGTCAGAGGCCGGAATACTCGCCGCATAACTTGCTAGTCTGGGCGCGGTCAAAGAGTCGGACGAAAACCCAGCCCACCGCCGAGGAAAATATGGGCGACATAAGGCAAGCTACTTAACACCTCTGAGGATTCAGTGAGCAAGATAGCTAGATCGTTGGATAGTGGTTCTGTGCAGCAGTGAGTCGAGGTTGCTACACCAATTTTAAACTTGTGAGGTAGACGATCGTCGTTGATGGATTTGAAATCGCTTTGATCGGATTCGTCGGATAGCCACACGAACTCATAACTGTCATTTCTAGGACTCAGCAACTGCTCAAGTTGCATAGCGAGTTCATAAGCTAAGCGTTCTGCACCGGAGGCCAAATGAGCCACGGGGCAAACGCTGATATTTCGGACGTAATTTCCACAATCACCATGCGTAGTCAAAAATAGAGTATTAAGTTGCTGTATTACTTCGGGTAAATCTGTTTTCGTGATGCCATAAATTTGCCAGCCCTGTCGCACCGTAGGGCGAAGCCAACCGTCACCATGTTTGTCTGCTAAATCCAGAAGCTTACCAATCGTGGACAGCTTCCAGCCCATGCCATGATGTCGGATACGGAGCATCACTGTGTGTTCGGTTGGCCAGCTATGTAGGCCACGGTTCGGTAGACGGCGTTTCTGTTGATAGATACCATGGGATTGCAGGAGAATCGAAACAGGTTTACTGAAACGCGACGTTTCTTGTCGTTTTTCCAGATGAACGGATTGCCAATCGACAGTGTGGATATCTGTTGCCAGAACTGTCTCGGCAGCGGTGCTCTGAGGCGAAGTGGTACGAGGCGAGGCGTCTAAGTCGGTGAGTGACCATTGACGAACTTGCTCCTCACTGATGAACTGCACAGAATCCAGTTGCCAGCGATTAGCAATTTGTACTGTTAGTGGTCCAAGTGCTGATGTGCTTTGGCCAATAAACCAAATAATTAATCCCGAACGATCGAGGGTAAGTTCACAATCGACAATCGCGATCGATTGGCAGGCTTCTCCGACGATTTGCGTAATCTGGTTGAAATGCTGTTCAACCCAGTCGCGATTAACCGCGACAGCTGCCAAGTCATTGGCGTCTGCTTCACGTAAAACTTCGCCGACCAAGGGCGTTCGCTGGCTTTTTGATGGCGTATTACCAATCTCGCTGGACGGCGAGAGAGTCGCTAGGAAGATTCCCAGCTTAGATCGGATGACGATGTGATGTTCTAAGTTCGTCGGTATGGGATGGATCGAACCGAAAGATCCGAGCCATCCCATAGCACCTACACGAGCTACGCAGTGAAATATGCGATCGTCCGACATAGGTTATCCAGAAGTTTAAGCTTCACTTAACGGAGATTTTCTTTGAAGGCTGCTTGCAAGGCTGCTAGTCCCTCTGCTCCATCTTTTCCGGCCACGACAACATTAACTCTCAATTCGCTGGTACTTATCATTAGCACGTTGATCGATGCCTTGGCGAGCGCTTCAAACATGCCAATTGCGACGCTCGTGTGACTGCGTAGGCCGATGCCACTGACAGAGAGTTTTGCGATATTATCATTTGCTACGATACGGCGGAAATTGAAACGTGGTTTCAAGTTTTCAACTGCAGATAAGCAATTTGTTAACTGCGGCTTTGGGACGGTAAAGCTAATACTCGTTTCACCATTAAAACCGTCACAGCTCTGTACGATCATATCGACGAAGACACCCGCATTGGCAACGGCATCGAAAACATCTGAAGCTAAGCCAGGTTGATCTGGGACGCCGATCAAAGTAACAGATGCTTGGTTGCCTGTCAGGCAGATATCACTGAGGGTTAGTTGTTCCATGTCCAGCATGTGAAGTCGTTCGACGACATCTTGAATGTCTGGATTGGCTGCTCTTTGGGAACGTGGTTGCCAAGCGACTACATCGGAAGGTTGTCGATGCAACTCAAAGACTTGATGTACGGATCGAAGTGCTGGTAAAGATTGCGAGCGCTCAACCAAGACGGAGATCTTGATTTCGCTGGTGGTGATCATTTGGATGTTGATTCCTTCACTGGCCAGTGAGCGGAACATTTTTTGTGCAACGCCCGTTTGTTGGGCCATTCCAAGACCCACGACGGAAACCTTAGTTACCTTGTCGTCGGAGGTAACTCCAGTGGCGCCGACCACCTCCTTGGCTTCATTGACTGCTGCGAGAGCTTTGGTCAATTCATCCTGCGGTACGGTGAAGGAGATATCGGCTCGGTTTTCTTGGCCTACGTTCTGAACAATCATATCGACGGTGATCTTGCGATCGGCAATCCGCTTAAAAATTTGGTAGCTATTGCCTGGTGAATCAGGTACACCTTGTATCGTGATGCGGGCTTCGTTCTTGTTCATCGCAGCGCCGCAAACAGGAACCGAATTTGACTCTGGCTGGCTAACAATCATCGTTCCGCGTACGTCGCTAAAGCTACTACGAACACGAATCGGGACGTCAAATTTTTTGGCGAACTCAATAGATCGGTTATGCATAACGCCAGCGCCCAGGCTAGCCAATTCTAACATCTCGTCGTAGCTGATCTGCGTCATGTGACGAGCTTCAGGCAATAAACGTGGATCGGTGGTATAAACGCCGTCCACATCGGTATGTATCTCGCAAGCGTCAGCTCGCATCACTGCCGCTAGCGCTACGGCGGTCGTATCGCTGCCGCCTCGACCTAAAGTTGTGATATTCAGTTGGTCGTCAATGCCCTGAAACCCTGCGGCGATCACGATGTTGCCATCGTTCAGTAATTGGGACATTCTTTCTGTCGCGATCGAACGAATACGGGCCTTGGTGTACGAGCTATCGGTGTGAATACCGATCTGAGCGCCTGTTAAAGACACAGCTTTGTATCCTAGCGAATGGACCGCCATCGCCATGAGCGCAACGCTGACTTGTTCTCCAGTGGAAAGGAGCATGTCCATTTCTCGAGCTGGAGGATCATCATTCACCTGATGCGCTAGATCGATAAGTAAATCTGTGTTGTGGCCCATCGCACTAACAACCACAATAACTTGATTACCTTCTTGATGGGCGCGAATGGCTTTACGAGCAGCCGCTAGAATTTTCTCTGGATCTGCAACGCTGGTACCGCCAAATTTTTGAACGATCAGTGGCATAGTTCAAACCGAATTAAGTAATGCTGTTGAAATTGTGGATATAACCGAAAGACTCTGAGAAAACCAAGAAGTTACCAAGTCTCTACCAAGTACCTCGTACGAATTGCTCCATCATTTTCCAGCCCTGCGGGAATTGATGTTTCGAACTATTAGCAGTCGCTTCATCGTAGGTTTCTACTCCTTGGTTTGGTATTCCTCGACCGCAAGCGGCGAAGGGAACAAAACCATGCGAATGCTTTTTCGTGGTCACAGGCGTTGGATGATCCGGTAGTACGATGATGCGATAGTCTCCATATTGCCGTAAAGCGTCATGTACGGGTCTTACAATCTTCTCATCAATAGCTTCGATTGCTTTGATTTTTTCATCGACGCGTCCCTCATGCGACGCTTCATCGGTTGCTTCGATATGAACGCAGACGATGTCGTACGTTTTCAGAGCCTCAACGGCGTAGCGTCCCTTCGCGGTATAGTCGGTATCTAGATAACCTGTTGCTCCAGGAACTTCGATGCGGTCCCAGCCTACCAAGGCTGCTATACCACGCAGCAAATCGACTGCCGTAATCATGGCACCTTTGATGCCAAATTGACTCTCAAAGCTAGGAAGCAAAGGACTTCTGCCTTGTCCCCAGAGCCAGAGGTTTGTGGCTGGACGCTTGCCCGCTGCGATTCTTCTTTGGTTGACAGGATGAGATTTCAGGACAGCTACACTTTTTTCCATCAGCCGTGTCAGTAAATCGCTACCGGGGCCACGCGGATATTCATCGAGAATCGATTGGTCTGTTATGTCGTGAGGAGCCCTGGTACGAGTGGCCTCGCCAAATGGAGCCGGATTAGCTTCACTACCTCGATACAACAATAGATTGCGATAGCTCACACCGGGTACGAATCGAAGGTGATCGTTACCAAGTGCTTCTTGGCAAGCAGCCAACAGTTCCGTTGCTTCCTGGGTCGATATGTGATCGGCGGTGAAGTCGACCATCACCTGGTTTTCGACGGTCACCAAGTTACAGCGAACTGCCCAATCGTGTGGTCCAAGTTCGATACCTTGTGCGGCCGCCTCAATGGGGGCTCTGCCGGTAAAATATTGATCTGGATCGTATCCAAAAAGCACCATATTCGCAACTTCACTCCCCGCAGGTAAATGGGCGGGTGTGTTATTGGTGCAGCCAATCACCCCGTGTCGGGCAATGTTGCGAATCGCTGGGATATTAGCCACTTGGAGCGTCGTTTTGCCTTGTAGTGCTTCCACTGGCAAGTCAGCGCAACCGTCGGGGATAATGATGGCCCATTTCATTTTTCTTGCTTCCTTTGCCTTTCTCTTCACTTGGTATGGGATCAAAATGAGGACATCTCATCCTGGGCCCTCTACCTAGCCTCCTCCATCACACGCATGCGTGAACTACCGCTATGTACGACAGGTAATTGTGCAATGCGTTGCACCGCTTTGCGTGCCGCTCCCTCAGGAGCTTGGTGCGTCATAATTACTAACGTAACTGTTGGGTCGCTTCGGTCTCGATGGCGTTCATGCTGAATGATGGACGCAATCGAAACATCGTGTTCCCCTAAAACTTTGGCGATTTGCGATAGAACACCAGGAACATCATCCACCTCAAAGCGAAGGTAATAGCGCCCTGGTAGATCATCGAAGCTTCTGAGAGCGATTCGTGACTCGCGCTGCGACCATAATTCCAGCGTTCGGAAGGTGATCGCCGTGCGGCCGACTGCAGTGTCGATCATGTCAGCCACGACGGCGGACGCCGTCGGCATCTGCCCTGCCCCTTGGCCATGAAAAAATACGTCGCCGACGGCATCACCAACGACTGTTAAAGCGTTATACGCTCCACGTACCTCGGCTAACGGGCTGCCGATACGAACTAAAGTTGGCGATACATGTAGTTCCAAGCCTGATTCAGTAACTTGGCCAACAGCAATCAGTTTGACTCGATAGCCAAGTTCACGCGCGTAGTGCAGGTCTTTGACATCTAACTTGTCTATACCGACTCGAGGAATATCGCGCCAATGAACTCGAGCACCAAAAGCTAAGTGCGCGAGGATTGCCAATTTCTGGGCTGCATCACTGCCATCCACGTCCATGGTCGGGTCGGCTTCAGCATAGCCTAATTGCTGCGCCCGTTTTAAGGCGTCTGAGTAACTCCAGTTCTGCTCATCCATCTGAGTGACGATGAAATTACTTGTTCCGTTGAGGATTCCTCGAATTGAAAGAATCTCATTAGCTGAAAAACATTGACTAATATTCGCGATAATTGGAATGCCACCACAAACCGCAGCTTCAAAGGCAATCGAACGACCTAGTTGTCTGGCTCGGTCGAATAATTCGCCTCCATGTTCTGCCAAAAGCATCTTGTTGGCGGTGACGATATCTTTTCCCGCTTCCAGCAATTTCAACATGATCGTGCGCTCGGGCTCAACTCCACCAATCAGTTGTGCGACAACCTTGATATCAGGATCCTCAAGCACATCTTCCAAACGATTGGTGAGCACTCCATCGGGTAGTTCGATTCCACGATCTTTTTTTAGATCGTGAACCACGACCTTTTCGAGCCACAGAGTGCGGCCGGCATGTCGCGCAGTTCTGTCACCGTGATCGAGGAGCAGTTTGGCAACGCCTGTGCCGACCGTTCCCATGCCCACAATGGCTACTTTTGTTTTATCCATGACGCGATCGCAAACCGGTTTCTGAGCCTTAGTAACTGAACATCCGAAGCAGTATGTTAGTCAGAAATCGATCTGTTGCCTATGTCATCTCGGAAGCGGCGAATAAGCCAAACACTAGCCTAGATATGCTTCCGTTTGGGTGATCACTCGTCTCGAGTATCTATCCCTAGGAATCTATTGGCCATTAAGAGCTTTGACATTTGAACCCCAACGACTTCGGGCCTCGACTTCGGCAACGGGGTAAACGAAGCGAAAGTCCGGGTGTGCTACCCGTTGGGTGATCGCTCGACTCGGGATACTAAGCTGTCGATCACCTCGGTTTTCCTAACAAAGAGGCTTACATCGCAACTAGGCGACGTGCCGCAGGATGGGCGTGTAATCTCGAAATTTACACCCCCTGGTATTAGGTGGGCTTATGCTGCGCGTTTTTTAGGACTATTTGTTTTATCCAGGAACGCCAGCAAGCCCCGGTGCCTGGGCGAGCTTTCAAGCTCAATCGGATCTGCAAGTGTCTGTACGTACGTGTAGATGTCAGGCAAGGTGTTTCTCAAAATTCGGGGCGC
>JAUMAI010000683.1:0-4164 GCA_032116775.1 Pirellula sp.
CAAATTACGTGCGCCCATACCACTTAGTCCACCCATAATCATAGCGAGGGCTTTATTTTCTTTACGTTGAGCGGCAATCTCGTCTGCCCGTGTTCTAGCAGCCTCTCGATCAGCAGCAAACGGATCTTCAGATACACCGGCTTCTCTTAACATACGCTTGCGTTTTGCCAAGAAATCTTCTGTTGTTTCTTCCCTAGCGGGAGCAGCGGCTTTAGGAGGAGGCGGTTTTGGTGCATCCTCTTCGGAGATCGCAGCTGCGGTTCGCGAGATTTCTGCGACCAGCCAAGAGTTGCTGAGCACCATGACCAAAGTAACCTCGAATGCAGAGCAAGCTACTTTGTTAGCAACGACGGGGCGAACGGGACTGGCAGGCATGGAGTCGACTATGCAGCAACTTAGCGATGCGACCTCGTCGATTGCTTCCAAGCTCTCAGCGATTCGCGAAAAAGCTGGTGATATCAACATGGTCATCACCACGATCACGAAAGTTGCCGATCAAACCAATCTTCTATCGATTAACGCCGCCATCGAAGCCGAAAAGGCTGGTGAATTCGGACGTGGGTTCTTGGTGGTTGCTCGTGAAATTCGCCGACTCGCCGATCAGACAGCGGTAGCGACACTCGATATCGAGAATCTGGTTAGACACATGCAATCTGCGGTTTCGGCTGGCGTGATGGAAATGGATCGCTTCAACGAAGAGGTACGTGGAGGGGTGACCAAAGTTGCGGAGATCAATTCGCAAATGGGTCAGATCATTGAAGAAGTTCAAACCTTGGGTGAACTCTTCCCGCCATTGCACGAGGGAATGCGTCAGCAGTCCTTAGGGGCTAAACAAATCAATGAAGCGATGGCCCAATTAACAGGGGGTGCGACACACACCAACAACTCGCTGCGAGACCTCAACCAAGCTTCGGCGAATTTGCGACAATCTGTTGATCAGCTTCGCAATTCTGTGGTGCGATTTACGGTTGCGGGAAAGTAAACATCGCGGTGAGGCGAACAACTCCTTACTGTTAACTCTTTACCATGTGGAGCCATCCGCAAGTGTTATGGATCCTTGCTGAGGTTGATCAGGAAATACTTGCCATCCGCGGTACGGAAGTGCTCGAGGTAGTTCCTGCCATTGCGCCTAAAGAGATCATGGGGAGTGTTCATCCCTGGTTAGGCGTGATTCGCTTCCGTGGCTTAATTGTTCCAGTCATGGATCTAGCGAAGCGAATGGAGCTTTCTGGCACTCCTGACAGCATGCGTCATCGCATCTTGATTGTCAAAAACGAAAAATTAAGCCCTCTTGGGCTTTATGTGCCAAGTGCCAGCACTTCCTCTGACGAGGAATTCAGTCAGGAAGCAGACAAGTCCCGAGGCAAGATCTTTCGCCAAATGACGGTTGAGGAAATTTTTAGCGATAGATACTTACATTCGGCTCGTGAGATGCTTAGGGGGCTAACAACATGAGCCTCAACTATTTGCGACAGATCTTAGAATCTCGTTATGGCTGGAGTCCGGATATCATCGTGGAGAATAGCCTTGAGGCCGCGATTGAACTTCGGGCACAAGCTTTAGGCTTGGAAGCATCTGCCGACAAAAATCTGTTGATTGCAAGGGTGGCGAACGATCATGAGCAACTTCGCTTGCTAGCCGAAGCACTTGCGGTCCATGAGACTTGGTTTTTCCGCGGCATTTCGCAATTACAAGATGCAGCCAATCACTTATATGAAGTTTCTCGGCAGCGCAGCCGCGAGGGTATATCCGAACCGCTGCGCGTCTTGTCAGCTCCCTGCAGCACCGGCGAAGAAGTTTATTCGTTAGGTATTTTGTTATCGCAGCGTGGTCTTTCACGAGCACAAGTCGCTATCGAAGGTATTGACCTAAGTAGCCAGGCGATTCATCAAGCAAGGTTAGCGATTTATGGCCGCAACGCTTTTCGCGAGCCGAACTGGAATCAACCTTCATTGCTCAATGGAATCCAACCCCTAGGCGATAAGTGGGAAGTGCAAAGTGAGGTTCGTAAACTTGCCGAGTTTCGGGTAGGCAATTTGCTCGATTCCAATCCGCTGCACGAGCGATACGAATGTATCTTCTGTCGCAACCTGTTGATTTATGTTTCGCCTAAAAAACGTATTGAACTTCTGCATCAATTGGCGAGTTGGTTAACCGAATCAGGTCGTCTTTACTTAAGTGCGGTAGAAGCCCCTGCTGCCCAGGAAGCGGGTTTACAACAATTAGCTCCTATTGAGTTGCAGATATACCGAGCACCGGGACGTACCAATACCCAAGAACGACTTGCTCCAAAAGCAGAACCGCGGACGAATTCCACAGCCCAGGTTGCTGCAGCTCAGGTTGCTCCGGCCCGACGAGTTCAAGTGTTTCCTAAGACGCCGGCGACTGCACCTCCCAAACGATCTTTAGCACCCGTAGTCCAAGGGGCTGATCCGCTCAAGAAAGCGGAAAATGCGGCTGATGCTGGTAATCTCGCCGAAGCAGAAAGTATTCTCGCAAAACTCGATAAACGCACTCAATCTTCGGCGGAAGCACTTTTCTTACGCGGTGTGATCGCTCAAGCGCAAGGTTCGTTGGATGAAGCTCAACATGCCTGGGAACAAGCGATTTATCTAGACCCAGCTCATGGCCCAGCGTTACAACGCCTCTGGCTAGCGGCATCGGCACGAGGAGACATGCGTTTGGCGGAACAATATCGCCGTCGTTGGCTCAAGCGGAGAGTTGAAACATGAGCCACGCCTTACCACAAAAACCGAACGAATCAGAAACATGCTGGAATAGCATCGGCGTCTACGGAGATCACAGCTGTCCGCAACTTCCAACGCATTTACATTGTCGCAATTGCCCTGTCTATCAAAATGCGGGCTGGCGTTTGCTCGATGAACGTTCTCCTCCCGGTTACCTTGAGGAGTGGGCTGAGCGATTGGAGCTACCTCAGGATGCTAACTTGAACTCTGGCAATCCAATGGTGCTATTTCGTATCAGCGATGAATGGCTGGCTGTCTCAGTGCAGCCGGTGAGCGAGATAACGACCTTACGCGCCATACATGCCATTCCTCATCGCAGTAATTCGATCCTGCTGGGGATAGCCAATGTGCGGGGTGAGTTACCGTTATGTATCGCCATGCACCGTTTGCTCAATACGGGTGATCAAGAAAGCGAACAAAATCTTGATCGCTTGGCTCGTTGGATTACACAAGAAGATGCTGACGAAAATGACTTCGCTGGGCGATTCGTCGTTGTTCGCCTTAAAAATGGCCTGTGGGCATTATGGGTTGACGAAGTGCATTCGGTATTACGAGTGGCAACCGAAAAGATTATGGCCGTTCCCTCAACTCTAAAACGCAGCACCTCTTCGCTTTTGCAAGGAGTCTATCTGCACGAAGGTAAGTCGGTAGGCTTAATCGACGAAGACAAACTAACCCAACAACTACTGAAGGTGCTGCCATGAGCCACACAGCGGATACACCTTCAACCCCCGACCCGATTCTGGCTCTGTTTCGCCAGGAAGCGATGTTGGCCTCTCAGCAACTGAAGCAACTGAGCGAACAAACCTTTCAAGCTGGCCAAGTCAAAGCCGAGCAGGTACTTAAGGATCTGCTGGGCGCAGCCCGCTTAGCACGCGTTGAACTCGTTGTAGCAGCAACTGAATGGTTGATGAACCACTGCTACAAGCTAGATCAACATCTCTGGAACGATTTTTTACTGCATACGCGAACCACTTATCAGTTCATCGAGTACTTTGTTACCGCAGATGATGAACAATTACTGACGCCGGATGATCATTGGCGCGATGCAGCGCAATTTGCATTATCGCGCGATAGTGGAAATCCCCAGCAGCCAACACCCATTGTTGCTAGCCCAGTCATCACCACAACCGCTCCACAACCGGAGCCGCCACCATCACCACCAGTCGCGACCGAAACGGCTGCGGTAGCGCCCAGTAGCGAAACAGAGCCCGCTGCACCGGAAATAAAAATTGATCCGGCTCTTTTAGAACTCTTTCTTGAAGAAGCGCGGACTCACACCGGAAATCTTAGCAATGGCCTCGTAGCCCTTGAACAAACAACCATAACACCACAGACGATCGAACCACTAATGCGCTCCGCGCATTCGCTTAAAGGTGCATCTCGAGTCGTTGGCCTCGATAGCTGTGTCGAAGTA
>JAUMAI010000684.1:0-4841 GCA_032116775.1 Pirellula sp.
AAACAACATCGCATTGGTTCGGGTGATAATAGCGTTGGGAATACCTTGGCTCAGTTGGCTTTTGACCTCCGTGTTACCCACCAGCAATTTCTCTTCTCCCAAAGTGCCAAGCACTCTGTTGGCTAAATCTGCGATAGCCTTGCCAAACCTAAATGATTGAGTCAAATAGGTTTCATGCTTCGTCTTAACTTGCTCCATCGCATTGACGGCCCCGCGCCATTGATAAATCTGCTGATGTCGATCACCCACATAAATGACTTGTGATTCTTGTTGGCGTAAAACCTCAAGCATCACTGGATTTGAATCCTGTGCCTCGTCTAACAAAATAAAATCGACATCTAACTTGGGGCGTCCTAATGCCCAAAGTTTCAAATACCCATCATGCCCTAACGGTGTTGGACTTCCAACGTCTTGCATCATCTGCCAGAGCTTTTGCGCTAACTTACAGACATGTTTCGCTACCGTTTGAAGCTCACGAGCCGTCAATCGATTCAGTATCCCCCATGTTGGCATGTGAGCGGTCTGAACCTCGTCATCTCGGCTGTGTAGGAAAACCTTTAAGGTCGCTTGAACAAGACTTGCCACTTGGCTGCTGAACAGGAGATGTGAGCCTACAGAATAGTCACTCAAATTCAGTAAATTACAAACTTGATTGCGATTGATGGAGCCAACCAATTTGGACTCGACTCGAATCGCTTGATGCATTTGTCGAAAAGCCAAAGAATGAATCGTTCGACACTCGACATTGCTGGGAAATAACCGGCTGGCATAATCGGCCACAGATCGATTGAACGCCAGGTACAAGCCACGACGCTTGGTGCTCTCACCCATGACTCGCAACGTGGTAGTTTTTCCGCTACCCGCAAAAGCGTTGATCTTTAAACTCTGCTCGGTCATAAAGAGATCTGTCGCGGCGCGCTGCTCATGTGTGCAATCTGATAATTGAATTCTTCCACTAGAACCACTCATCGACCACCACCTCTTCCGCTTCCCATTAGCGACTCATGTCTCTATTCCAAATCCAATTTAGCTGAGTCTGCATCCTCAAATCTCAAAAACCATGTACTTGAAAAATCCAGCCCCATCTGCTGCCTAGAATTCAATCGTCTCTTGACTTCTTCACAACGAAACTCAACTCTACCAGAACTTGCCCTGGCAGAATTTGACCTAGCAGAACTTGTTCCTGTAGAAGTTAGACAACCAAGCCACCATATTTAGATTCAAAGACCTAAACAGCTCCGCATTTTCTTTTCGGATCGTTCATCCATCTATTCAGAAAAACCATTGAAATACGCCAACGCGCTGCTCGATACCGCTTTTGACCACTTTTCTCGCGGAATCCGATCGCTGTTGCGCACTCCTCAGCACCCTGTGACAACCCCACGCATGCCATAAAATCAACGGACTGTCCCGCAGAAAACAAGAACCGAAAGTAGTATACTAAATTACACCACCCTTCACAAGCGCTTTTCACTCTACCTAAAGTGTCCAAGTTAGGGTCGGATTTCACTCTCATTCCATAACGCAAGCCCTAAGCCCCAGAAGAATGGATGGTCAAGCATGAACAGCGAAAACTGGAGGCAATGGTATGACGCCCTACAAAAACCAGATTGGACACCCGCTCCCGCAACGATTGGTTTTATTTGGCAAATGCTCTATCCGATCATCCTGGTAACTTTTGGTTTTATTTTCTGGCAGGCCATTCGTGGCAAAGTTCCCTGGTGGGTAGCGTTACCCTTCGCGATTAACTTGGTCGCCAACCTAATCTTCACTCCTATTCAGTTCCGCCTACGCAATTTGCCTCTAGCCTCTCTCGATATTCTTGTTGTCTGGGCAACCATCATCTGGCTATTCCTTGCCGCTTGGCCCTACTTCCGCTGGATCTCTGTAGCTCAAATCCCCTACTTCGTCTGGGTCTCAATCGCTACGGTCCTACAGCTCTCCATTACCTATCAGAATCGGAATTAACCACCAGAGAACACTAAAGCCTGAACCGATGCTCTCCTGCGGTGTCCCATTTCGAACCAGCCAAGTAAAATGAACAACCCCTAACCCTTGCGGTCCAGTCCCCACAAGCAGTGACTGAGTCGTCGGCTGACCATGTCAAGCTGGTTAGCCACATGGTTTACTAGTCGCGCTGTATCGCGATGCCAGGGATGTTCAACGTCTGATTCTTATTGCAGAGGATGCCCTTCGTGAGCTCGGAAGCAATCTTTGTCCATACGGCGGATTGGCAAATCGGCAAGCCATTTGCGTCGATCGCTGACAATGACAAACGCAGTATGGTTCAACGTGAACGACTCGCAGCCATTCAGCGGATTGGTACCCTGGCCGAGGAACATAACGCGAAGTTTGTTCTGATCGCTGGAGACCTCTTTGACTCCATCACCCCGACCAAACCAATTGTATCCGCTACTTGCAAAGCTATTGGTGATCTACGAATCCCCGTTTATGCGATCCCTGGTAATCACGATTACTGGAGCATCGAAAGTATTTGGGAACAAAAGTTCTTTAGACATGAGCAAACGCAATTAGCCCCTAATTTTCATCTCTTGAAAGAAGCTCAACCTGTTGAAGCTCCTGGTGCCTGGATCTTCCCCTGCCCCTTACAACGTCGACAAACTACGACTGATCCAACCACTTGGTTACGCAATTTTCCATTCGCAGACTTCATCTCACAGAATCCCCAAGCAGACGAAGTACCATGGATCGTTCTCGCTCACGGCTCCATACAAGGCTTTGAATCAAGTTCGGATGAAGAGGATCTAGTCGCCAGCACACCCAATCAAATCGAACTCTCGCGTTTGCCCGAACGATTCGACTACATTGCCCTCGGGGACTGGCATGGCATGAAACAAATCAATGAGCGTGCCTATTATTCCGGCACTCATGAATGCGATCGATTTCCGAAGGGAGAAGATTATCAATCTGGATACTCGTTGCTCGTCAAAAGCCAACGTCGAATGTCTCCAGTTGTTATCCCGCAGCAAACCGGCAAACTGAACTGGCATCGAGTGGAGTTCAACTTCCTCAATGATGAATCGCTGATTCAATTCGAACAGAACTTGACAGACCGTTTAGCTTCGCGAGTTGATTCGGATCTTCTTCGCCTCGAGCTTTCAGGCATGCTCGGCTTAAATGCGTCAGAGCAGTTAGCGACGCTGATAGAAACTTGGGAATCGCGGTTATTACGCATAAAAAGATACAATTGGCTCACCATCGCCCCAACAGACCAAGAAATTAAGGAACTAGAACTGCGACCTGATCCACTCATCGCTCAGGTTGCCCGTCGCCTCAATGAAATGAGCACTCAAAAAGGCGAGAACGCCGACCTTGCTAATGCTGCACTCCGGCAACTCTTCCAACTCTGTAAATCATAGGCACAGGTGTTTCACGATGTATCTTAAATCTATATGTATCGAGAATTACCGTAACCACCGTCAAACGAAGATCTCTTTTGACCGTCAGCTAACCTTGATTGGCGGTCCAAACGAATCTGGTAAAAGCACGTTAGTAGAAGCTGCACACCGCACGCTGTTCCTCAAGGCAAAGGGGACAACCGAACTACATCGCCAGATGACTTCAATAGATAACGCGGGCGCACCTGAAGTCCAAATCGTCTTCAGCAAAGATAACATCGATTATTCGATCACCAAACGCTTTGCGGGAAACAACGGCTCATCTCAGCTAACTTCTAGCCGAGGCGAAACTTGGCGCGGTGATGATGCGGAAGAAAAGCTGGCGGATCTGCTCGGCATAGCTAATCGCTCCAGTCGTGCTACCGCTAACATCATCTTACAATCCTGGGCACATCTATGGGTCTGGCAGGGAAGCTCTACAACAAACCCACTCGAATATGCCAATACCCATCGCGATCAACTGGTTCGCAATCTTCAATCGCTTGGAGTATCAGGGGTTCTACAATCCGACCTCGATACCCGCGTTAAATCCGCTGTCGACCAACAAGTAGATTTATCATTTGTCTCACAAGATCGTTTCAAAGCAAACTCTCCTGTTCATATAGCTGAAAAAGACGCAACTCAGGCCAGCCAGGCACTACAAAATGCAAGTGCGAAACAGCAACTATTACAAAACACCGTAGAACGATTTGAAAATGCCGACCGTAACCTTCGGCAATCCTCGGAACAGCTAACTCGCCAAAAAAAACTACTGGAAGAATGCACAACAGAGCTCGAACGAGTAAACCAACTCGAACAACGAAAACAATTACTTGACAGAGACATCCTTCAGGCAACAAAAGAATTAAAAAACGCTTCTATCCTTCAAGATCAAATAACTCATCACGCCAAGATCTTGGCGAATAGTAAAGTGGAACTCACTCAAAAAGAGGAACGACGCCAAGAGATACTGCAATCGATCTCACAGCTAGATCAAATACTTCAAAGCGATATCAAGACCGTTCGCGAGCGTGAAAATACCTGGCGTTATGCAATTCTACAGGCCGATATCGCTAAGCTGGACCAACAACTTAAATCAACCCTGGAACGCTTAGAGCAACTTTCTCAAAAGCAATCCCAGGTGACGGACCTACAATCAGAACGCCAAATCTTGGAAGACTCCATAGCAGTTCTACCACCTCTCGACTCCAAAGAAGTTAAACAACTGCGCACGCTCGACAATGATTATCAACGTGCCCAGATTGCTTTGGATTCAATGGCGGCGTCGGTCACACTGCTCGCCGCCACTCTGGACGTTTCGCTAGCTGGCAAGCCGTTGTCGCTCAACACTCCAACTCGCATCGTGGACTCCTCTGATATCATCGTCGGAGAACATGCTACCCTACGAGTATCACCGGGCGGTGGCACAAGCATGGCCGAAGC
>JAUMAI010000685.1:0-6095 GCA_032116775.1 Pirellula sp.
CAGGCTCTAACATTTCGCTATCCAGCGATGTCATACCCGCCAAATCAGCTAATGGGCTAGAGTCGAACGGAACCGGTGTCGACTCGATATCGGTTGGCTCCCAAGTGGGCAAAGGCTCGATCGCATCGAGCGTTGAAGCGAGCTCCGCGTCGAGTGAAGTTGCGGAGTCATTGGCTGGAAGATCTTCGCTCTGATCCTCGGCTGATTCAGTTTCAGCCATTAGAAAGAGTCGCTCGACAGTATTCAGGCTTCCATTGGGTGAGCCTGGCCCGTTCAATTTCGTGCCATATGCATACATCAACAACCAGATATGAGCCACGATGGAAAACACAACACACTTGACCAGTGGTTTGGCTTTTCCCCATTTGGTCCGAGAAAGAGCGAACAAGGCAATAGCCGTAGCCGCAGCCGCTAAAGCCAACAGCAAAGCCCAACCTCGATCGGAGTTGTAACCCGACCAAGCGTTTTGCAGTACCTGACTGGTCTTATCCCACCAGCCGCTCATCCCGGTTACCTCACTACATTGCCGGGGCGAAATCCTAAATTGATTTTCACTTTGGCATCGCTACAAACACCAAGAACCTCAGCGACTCGCTCGTAGGCAGCCTTCGCATCAGCTCGAACGACAACGGAAATATCGGCATATTGTCGCTTAGAGGATTCGAGTTGCTGACGCAAATCGGGCAAGGAAACATCCTTTCCGTCCAAAGCAACAGCGCCATCCTTGGTAACCTGCACGACCCGACTCTCCGGCGGAGCAACCAAGGCCCCAACGCCGCTCACCTTTGGAACCTCTAGCTCAATACGACCTTCAGATTGATTGAAATTCGTACCAACCATGAAGAATATGATCAACAAGAACACAACATCGATCATCGGCGTGAGATTGATGCTCGGCAGCTCATCTTGTGATGTCTTAAGCGGCATATTCAGCGTCCTTACCTTTGGTTCCGTCCGTAGCTAGAGACACTTTGCTACTGGTAAACTAAGCCGCCTTTGCCCGAGCACGCCGCGTTTTGTTTGCCTCTTGCAAACCTTCTGCGGAAACATAGTCCACTACTTGCTGAGATAATTGATCCATCTCGATGATGAGGTAATCGACTCTTCCTAAATAAAACATGTAAGCGAGATAGGCTGGGATAGCTACTACCAAGCCTGCTGCGGTCGTTAATAAAGCTTGGCTGATACCACTCGCCAAAAGTTCTGGCCTACCCATCGCATCGGCCGAAGCAATAGCGTTGAATGCCTCGATCATTCCAAGCACAGTTCCAAGCAAGCCAAGTAAAGGACTGACGTTGCTAATGGCATTCATGACTCTTAAATAGCGTCGTAAAGATGTGCTGATACGTTCGCCGCAATCCAGCACAGCTTGTTCGACCTCCACGCATGGACGGCCCCATTTTTTGATGGCCGCAGAGAAAAGATCCGCAATGGGACTACCATTCTCTTCACAAAGAGCCAACGCCTCTTCGCGATCGATTTGTTGCTGCTCCAAGACTTCCATTGCCCGGCGAACGAAAGGCTTCGGGATCACCCGGCCTCGTCGCAAGTAGAAGGCTCGTTCCATGGCGAAGGCTAACAAGACAAATGAACAACCCGCGATGGGGTACATTAATATCCCACCTTCGCGAAAGATCTGCAGCAAACTTCGCATCGGTATAGCCGCTTCTGGTGGCGACTCAGCATTACCTGACGTTTCGCCATTGGCCGCCGTGGGCTCGCCCTGAATCTCAGGGCGAGATGCAATGCGTATCGGCTCTTCCGGGGCCCTCACTACGGGCGGAGCTTCTGGTAATCCGCCTTGGCCAAAATTGCTGAATTGCGGCAAAGGTCGATTCTGCGCAACTGCACTTGAGGTAGGCGCAACCACGAAGCAAATAACCAACAACGTTATGATTGAAAAAAATTTAGATAGCATTCCTTGCTGTCTCATTTTTCCGCAACTCGAAATCTATTGTTAACGGAACCATCTGTTATTGTCGACGTTCCATACCGCTTCACATCAGTGCGATCTGTAGTCAGCGGCCTTAACTTTGGAAGTCACTCCATTTGCCTTCAATTCGGATCTACAAACGCTAGCGTTTGCTACTGCCTGTTGAGGGAATAGTGTTTCCCTGAGCGGGTGTCAAGGATGAAGTTTTTAACTGCTTAACCTCATTCAGACGCTGCTGAAGTGATTTCTTCAAGGTATCAAGCGGTGCTATCTGTAAACCTTGCTCGTAAAGCTGGATAGCTTCGGCGGTTTGGCCAGTTATTTCATAACATTTACCAGCTTGCAGCAGTGCATAAGCTTGCCATTTTGTATCGTTGCAGCTGTTCGCAACTTTTGAATACGCAGCGACTGCGGACAAATAATCCTTCTGTAATAGATAAGTCTCACCAATGAGCCATTGAGCCTGCCCTTTGACTGAATCAGAAGTGGCTTCTGCTATGAAAACAGGATCCGACAGTATCTTCCGAGCAGTCTCAATTTCTGCCGTAGCAATTTTACTCTGAGCCAAAAGAACAAGAGCTTCGGAGCGTTGGGAATCCAACTCGTTCTCGTTCAACCAGCGCTCGATACCCTGCATAGCTTCGGGCCATTTCTTTTGCTGCACCAAGAACTCTAATCTTTTTAGCGAATATAATTTTGCGAGGCTTGGATCGAGACCTGGCTCTTGCTCCCAGGCTGTAAGCTCCTGAATTGCAGTCTTTTGATCTCCCATAGCCAGCCTGATGGCTAGAAGCTCTTTTCTTAACTCAGGCACATTTTTAGCAGGAGCTTTTTCGATGGCTTTTAGCAGTGCCTCAGCTGCTTCTGCGTTACGCCCTCCCACGCGAAAATAAAGACTCTGCATTCTTTGCCACTGAGACTCTTCCTCAGCGGTCGCAAATCCAACATCCTGTAACCTCGCCAAACCACGAGCGGCATCCTCGAGTTTTGAGGCTGCTAATTGCCAACGAATAAGCTGATAGTAATTCTGCGTCCAATGCGGATCGGTTTGGTACTGGCCTACATAACCATCAAGTACGGCAATCGCTTCCTCTTTTTTACCAGTCGCGTATAGAGTGTTCGCTTGCCCAATTTTAGCGGCCGCGATCACGGTCAAAGTCTTGGATTTCTGCGCGGCGGAAGCAAATAGGGGAAGTGCTTTTTCAAAATCACTTCGAGTGTAATGGAGCTGTGCAGCCTGCAAAGCGGCGACTGTAGCAACTTCGCCGGGATCAGCCTCCTCTGCCAACTGCTCCAATTCAGCCATAGCATTCTCGCCTTTTCCTTCGGCCAGATTGAGCGATATGATTCCCAGGCGTGCCTCTGGATGCCACTGAGACAAGTCAGCGTCTTCTAGGATTTGCGTGTATGATCTTTGAGCTTCTGCAAGACGCCCCTCTTTTTGCTGAATCCTGGCGTTTGCCAACAAAGAACGGCTTCGGAGTGAAGCATCCTTGGAGTGGGTTATGACCTTCTGGTAAGCCTCCATCGCCGCCTGCATTTCGCCATTTCGAACGCTTAGTTCAGCGAGGCGATATTGGCCACGGAAAAATAAATCAGCTATTGGATTCGCGTTCGAAGTTGCAGTTTCCGCCGAGTTCTCTACATGCGTTTCATTATCAGTCAGCCAATTCTTTAGCAAGGGTAGGGCCCGTTCTGCTTGACCATCTGCAGCAAGGCACTCAATTTCGTAGTACTTTGCATAGGTAGCCAGGGCTGTTCCAGAAACGCTGGTCGCTGCTCGTCGAAATGCCTCAGCGGCTTCCGTCCATTTCTGCTGCTGATAAAGATCTCCAGCTAAGCGATAATCATTTAGCGCTTGGTCCCGTTGGTTTATCTCATCGTTTGCTGGTTGGCCTAATGCGAAGGGAGATAAAAGATCGATCATTCCTAGTGCAAGAATGATCCAGCCCACACCGATCCATGGGCTTGCTAGCATTACCTTCTGATTGATATGGCTCATGGGGAATCCAAGCCGTCGCTAAAGGGCAATCCAGTTTGTTGATTAGAAGGGCATGTTTGAATTACGGTTTTAATAACTGTCTGCATCTGGAGACAAGATCAGCCAACTCGGTTTCGACGTAGATCTGAGAACTTGATTGCTGTATTGTGCCGATGTCTGAGGTAGGGCCTTAGGTTGCTAGCTATCAAATGCGAGCAAGTGACGATTTAAGGTGGGTAAGCGGAACCCTATGAGCATGGCGGAGAAAAACGAAATGGGCGCAATCAGGGGCACACTCAAGCACCAGCTTGGCATTGACGAGGCCAAAGCTCGGCTCAGCAAATTCGTTAGTAGCTTGGTGAGAGAGTATCCTGATCAAGTCCATCGTTTGGACAGTCGATGGCAGGGCGACTCGCTACAAGTTTCCTTTTCTGCCTACGGATTTCAATATCATTGGGATGTAAGTGTCGGTGAAAATGCGGTAGAGCTTTTGGGAGAATTCCCTGCCGATGCTAATCCATATCGAGGCAAGATTGAGAAGACAGTTGTCGGTAAAATCGAGGATTTGTTATTCGCTCCTGCCTTCCGTCGACGTGCAGCATAACTCCCGGCCATGCGCCGAGTCGTTTCGACCGATCGCTGCTTAGGGCGTTATGTTCAGTTGCGATTCGTTTTCAATATTTAATGTCACGCCGCTTTGTTTCGCTAATTCAGCCATCAGCTGCCCGACAGAAGCCTCAGAGACCTTCAGGCTGATCCTTTTCTGCTTTAGGGTATCGCGCGGGATCTTCCATTCTACCTTAAGCTTCAGTTGCGTAGCGATTCCTTCGAGCACATCCGGGGCCGGGGTATTGGCAACTTCGAACGAGAATCGCAGATTCTCAAATCGTGATTTCGGCTTCGGCAAGCTATCCGCGAATTTCCCGAGCGCAATGGCATAATGGTCATGAACTGTAGCCTTAACGTAAATTTCCTTGCCTGCAGAATTGATTTCTGCCTTAGCTTCACCGAGCCACTGCTGTAATTTGTCAACTTTCCATTGGCTGGCCGGGTAGGCCAGGGTGGCTGTTTTTGCAGATCGGAGCGGAGCTATCTTCCATTGGTTTGTAGCCTCGATAGGCTCGGCTGCTAAGCCAAAACTTCCCAGCACCAAGGATAACTGGGCCGGAAGTGATAATGCCTTGTAGGTAGCCGCCCCCCAGAGATCATGGGGAATCTGGTCAACGCCTAAGACTTCAATGTGCCATTGTCGTTCAATTTCATGAAGCACTTCGGTCGGTGTTGAGGCCTGCTCCCAAGTTAGATCTTGAGATTTGATGGGTGGGGCTACGGTGGCCGAAGTGGCTTTGTTTTGTCCGGATAATTGCTTGCGATAATTGTACCAAGTCCGCCAATAAGCCATCTCCATGAGGGCAACCTCGTCCTTGGGACCAAGGTAAGGGACAGATTCAATAAAACCTACTTGCGTTCCGGTTGCTTCGGCAATCTTGTTCAGCAGTAGATCCAGACGTGGTTCACTCGCATTTACAGATACCAACTGCGATGAATCTACGCGTCGATCAAGCCAAATCGGCATGTCGTGAGCCTGGCTGATCGCAACCAAGCCAGCCTTGAGCTCTTGATCTTTCCAGAGCGCACTCCCGAGACGACAAAATGTCCTCAATGAGCCTTGGACTTCCGGCTGCATCAGCGGCGTTTGCTGAATCGATAACGCCGTGGTGGCGGTCTGCCCCAGGGCGATGGCTGGAGTCGCAATAAAGCTAAGGCAAATCCAGCCTAGTAACATGCTGTTGGCGAAAACGGATGGGAGCTGAGGTAGCACTTGCTGATTTCCTTGAAACCGCTGGGTTATCGAACGGGCTACGCAATCCGACAAAAATACGACTCCAGGCGATTCGTGATCAAAGTTACGGAGCGCTCGAAAAACATCAAATCTTCGCCGCAATGTATCCCTTTCACAATCGCTAGCTTGCGGGTCTATGGGGGATAGCAAAGGAAAGGGGAAATGCGGCAATAGGGTAGTTAGTCAGATTTCGATTATCTACCATCTTCCCTTAGAGTTTTACTATTTATCCCGTATTTTCTCCTCTAACAGTTCTAGCTGTGGTCAACGGCGCATGGTGTGCGGATTGTGTTGCCAAACTGCCCCAACTTTTTGGAATCCAAATCGCAAATAATTTG
>JAUMAI010000686.1:0-5724 GCA_032116775.1 Pirellula sp.
AAGCAGGCTGACTTCAAGAGCCTCTACGAACAAGGTAAGTCGATCGCCGAAAAGATCGGTCTACCCATGTCGCCTGAAACCTTCAATCCTGTTGTCGTCGACTTCTATCAACAGATTGGATTCTTACCAGAAGCCATTCTCAACTATCTACTGCTGGTTGGATGGTCGTTGGACGATTCGACCGAAGACTTCACTGTCGAAGAGATGATCCGTCACTTCTCGCTCGAACGCGTCAATCGCGCACCTGCCAGTTTCGATCCCCAAAAGCTCGTTGCTTTTCAAGGGCGCTGGATGCAGCGACTCGACTTGAAGAAGAAAGTAGCCATGGTGCTGCCATTTCTACAAAAAGCTGGCTGGGTAGCTTCTCCACCCCCCTGCTCTATTGCGGAACGAATCGAAAAGGTGGTCAAAGCCGCCGGTGATCGTTTGAAAATAGCAGGAGATATTCTTCAGTACGACGAGTTCTTTGTCGCTGATGATCAGCTTGTGTACAACTCAGCAGATCTACAGAAACGCATTGCGTCGGTTCCAGATGCTGCCGGTTGGTTAACCGATTTCATCGATCGCTTGCGCAGCACTAACCCTGTATCTGCTCACGAATACGAACACTGCCTGAAGGCTTACTTGGAAGAAAAACAATTGAAGATCGGACAAATCATCCACGCCTTGCGAGTAGCCATCACTGGCAAGGGATTGGGAGTCGGGATGTTTGAAGCGATGGAGATATTGGGCGTTGAGTCGATCGGCAAGCGCATCGAGTTAGCTTTGGCTAAATCAAAAGCGAATTAGTCTTTGCCGTAATGCTTCACTTGATCCCAGAACTCTTCAAAAGCCCCATCTCGATGAAAGTTGGGGCTGTTGTCGATATCATGACATTCCAAGCATTTCTCTTGCGCTTGTGCCAGTGGCAAGCGCATTTCTTCCCGCAATTTCTTTAATAACTCTTCATCAGCTTGAATATCACCATTCTCAGCCGCTACGTGCTCGCTACCTGGACCGTGACAATTCTCACAGCCATTCTCCATCATCAATGGCGTTTTATCGACGGACAAGTAACCCGTTTCGTAAGGATAGAACTTCTGTGGATTCCAACCTGTCACGTGGCAACTTAAACACTCTGGATCGAAATGCCTGGCGATGTCAGAACGCTCCCCAGGCTTGATCAAAGATTGAGTTGCATGGGCATGTGCAGAATTCTTCCACACTTCCAAAGCCGTCGTATGGCACTCACCACAACTCTCCGTTCCAACAAAGCTGCGACCGGAAGGGTGCGAAACGGGTGCCACCTCTAGACGGGCTAAACCTCGCTTTTGTAACTGCTCTTGATAATCGCGAAACGCTTCCATCATTCTTGGCGAATCGTCGAACTGAGATGATAAGGCTAAACGCTGATAACGAATTGGGTTTGTCGCATCGTCAAATAAACCGACTAAGCCAACATACATCCCCTTAACACCAACCTGCACCATCAACGATTTACTATTCTCGATCGGCTCTGGCAGGTAAGTAGGCTCACCCTCGCCTCCCGCTGTCACGACCAAGTCAAACCCCGGCACAGCTTGCGCTAACTCGCTGGACTCTGTTAAACTTGCATGCGATAGCAATACGTAGTAATCACATTTTTGCTGCTGCAATTCAGCGTAAACTCGTTTGAGCGATTCCACTGGATCGTCGATCAAAATCTCTGCCGACGAGATATCGTGCTGTTTGCTTTTACCAAGAACAGCCGTCACACCAATCTTACGCCCATTAACCTCAATCACTTGCCAAGCATTGATAAGGCTGGGATCGACAATAGCAACATTAGCACTGGTAAAGGCAGTACGTTGCTCACCCTCTGAAGCTGTTATCTGCAGCAGCTCAGCACTCGATAAACGTAAATCTTCCTCGCCTAACGCAATCGCTCGATAGCCCATCTCGCTCATGGCATCTGCACTAAAGCGAAAAATCATTTCCGCTTGCCGACCTTTGCGGCGCACCTGATTACCCACATCCAAAGGGATCACGTCCCAACCGCGATCGCGCACCAATTTCAATAAGGTATCACGACGATTGAGACCACCCTTCTGATTCTCCAACCCAGTGCAACCACAAGGTTCGATATAGCCCTTCTGCTGTCCCGTCAAAAACAAGACACCCCATGGCTTTGGCCAATCACTAGCAATCTGCTGGTTCTTCTCCGCCTCGGTGGCAACCGTCAGCGGAGTCCCCTCGCTCTGTTTAGGTTCGACCAACAATCCCACCTTACCCTTTGCATTGGCATCACTCTTAGCTGTGGTATCGGACAGGTTCTCCGACTCCATGTTGGATGCTGGAGCCTCAGACGCCTCTGGGGAAACTTCCGGGACTGCTACTGCCGACGCAACGCCCGCGGCGGGCAACACATTTGGTTTCAACTCAACCTCGGCTCCGTCACGATCCGACGGAGTCGCTTGCGGTACTTCAACCTGGTCGTCACCCGAACTGATCGTTGCCGCTGCAGAGTCCTGACGAGAATCGTTCGACTGCGGTTCCGCCGGAATATCAAGGACGGGGGCCGTCAGGCTTGGCCCCGGTGCCTCTTTGGCCGACTTTACCTCGGTTTTAGCTAGCTGGCTTGAACCTGGTTGATCCGAGGAACAGCCCATGAAGAAAATGCTAGCTACCGCACCTGGCAAAATAGCTAACCGCAAGAGAATAGATAATGGACTGGCGCAGATAACCGCGAGATTCAACGCTCTCTCTCGACTTGGAACATGCTGAACCACCTGGTCGACTCCTGATTCTCATTCCTCGCTGACGACTAATCTGAGATAGATCGGTAGTTCGTACTCACTTTCTGATTTGTACTTTAAAACAATTTTGCCGAAGTTCTCGACTGCGGTACCTGGGTAATTTGAGAGTGGCCCATCCTTCGGAATCGTGATCATGAGAGGGTATAAGATCGATTCACCGCGAGGAGTCCCTTCGCCAATCGTCACTTGGAGCGCCTCTTCTGGGATCTCCGAGGCAACGCTCAATTGGATCTTCTCGCGATTAGCCCCCTTAACGGAGATAAAGATCTTCGTTTCCTTGCCCTCAGCTTTCTTAACCGTGCCGAGTTCCAAGATATTATTCTCTAGATCGAAGTTCTTTCCTCCTAGCAGCGTGACATCACCTACTCCATTTCCACGGACATTACATTCCAGCAAAGCTTCTTTCTCGATGTCGGTCTCAAAACGAATGACCTCATTGAGTTTGCCTTGCGGGAAACCGGGCATAAACTCCATCGTAACATCATAAACCTGCTTAGCCTCCGAGAAGTTTCCATCCTTTTCAGCGGAGACATCGCGAGCCAGATAGCTGAACTTCACTAAGTCAGCTGTCTTTTTTTCGCTCCAGATGATGTTCTTCAGTTCGACAGGCTTATCAGCGAAACTGTATAGCTGCAAAGTCTTGACCAGTTTTTCGTTGGTCGCAAAATCACCCATATCGATCACATTAGGCTCAACCAACAATTGATCAACCACAATTCCCTTGACTGTCAGTTTAATGAGAGGCTGACGTGGATCGTTGGTTCGAATCTCGGCCGTTTGTCCAAATTCGGTTCCTGAGGTCTCGGTCTTCCATTCCAAAGTGATACCGGTTTCTTCACCCGGCTTGAGTTGCTCTTTGCTCAAAGTTCCGATCGTGCATTTGCATGTTGAACCTTCGACTTTGAGATCGAGTACTGATTGACCGATATTTCGTACGACGAATGTATGGCTCTTTTTGGAACGCCGTTGCATGGTTCCAAAGTCATGCAAAGTACCATTAATGATTTCTACCTTGGGAGCTTTCTCTGGAGAGAAGGGTGCGATCGAATTACCCGCTGGCACATTGACTGGAAAGCCACTACCTAAATCCGACTTAATCGCAGGCTCTTTTGGCTCGGCTTCTTCAGCGCTCCCTTTCTCCTTATTCGCCTTCGCATCGGGGTGCTCCAGGGTGATGATTTTAGGCTCGAAGGGACTTCCCTCTTTGGCTGGAAACTCCAGCGGTCTTCGTTCAAATCTTTCTTGAACTCCATCGAATGTTTGGCGATGCCCACGCCAGCCCAAAATAGCTCCGACGACAATGGCTACCACAGCGACGGCAATGAACCGACCCATATATCACAACCTTATATGTTCAACGGGAGGATGAACTTATTCGTTTCAGCACTTCAGATGCAGGAACATAAAAATCGTTCCGCGACCTCGTGTCTATTGTACTATCCTGTGCGTGAAATCCAGGCCACCAGATCGACTGGATCTCTAATTTACGGTCACGATGGTTATGACTTTGGTCCAATTCCTTGGCCCTGTCAGCCAAACCAACGGCGGTCTCGTGCGACCCGATCGCCTCTTGGATTGCCGCCAATTGTAAGACGGAGGTCGCATCGTTGGGGTAGCGTTCCTCGGCCGAACGATACAGTTGGAGGGTTCGCGACAGTAGTTTTTCAGCCGAGTCCCCGTTGCCCCGCTGCGTCTCGGCAAAGGCCAATAACCACGTCAAATCTGCAGCATTTCGATAAGTATTTGTGTCAGCGGAATCACGTTGGATCCATTGCTCGATTGCCTCGTTAGCCTTCGCCGGCTCTCCAAGCTTCCCAGAAATGGCCTCCTCAACCCAGTGCCGGGCCAGCAATCGCCATGGTCTGGGATCGAGCTGGTCAACCTCGGTTCCCTGTTGCAGCGTCTCTACGCTCAAACGGCCGGAAAAGTTCGCGGAATCGAGGATTGCCCTGAGGTTTATGACCGGATTCCAGGCAGACCAGAGAAATAGACCGAAAATCGTGACTTTCCCAAGTTGCCCAAGAAGCCACCGATTTCGCTCAAATCTCCAGACCTCAACCTCTGGCTCTGCTCGATTTCCCCACTCTCCCACCCAGACCGCCAGCAACAGAGCCATTGGCAGAGTCACGCCTGCAACCATCCAGCCCCCGGCGGCCAGCAAAGATACACTCCAAACTACGCTGGGCCACAACCAACACCAAGACTCGCCCAGATTAGCAGCTTGATTCGTTATCCCTTCAGTAGACTGTGGCCTTTCAGCAGACGGTGGCGGAATCGCAGACCCCAGCGGCGTAACATCCGCCACCACCATCGGTCCTCCAGCCAGCCGATAGATCGCCACTCCTAAGACCGACATCGTGATCGCGGTAATGAGCAAAGGAATAAGATCTGGAAAATTACCTATGGGCAAACCCAACATAATCGTGACGGGAATTCCTAGCGCAGCCCCTGCGAAAAGAGGCCAGTTTGCCTCTCCCCACGATGATCGCTCTCTGGCCGACTTTGAATCGCGCGGCTTAACCGACGTCATTCGCGGTGCCAAACCAGTTGACTCGCCGTCGTGACCTTGCTCAAGAACTCGGTCACGATCGATCTCTCGCGCCGCCGTGGTCGTGAGCTGATTCCGCTGCAAAATGGAGCGGCGATACCGCCACAACATGCCCGCGAACATCAACCATACCACTCCACCACCAACACCTGTTGTAGCCAGAATATCGAGTAACCAGTTATGAGGATCGGCTACCGTTTCGCTCGCTTGCGGCAATTTGTACCAAGGGTAGTGCGATTGAAATTGCCCCAATCCAACACCGGTTAACAGATGATCTGCAATCATCGCAGTAGTGGCGATCCAATATTCGAAGCGATACTGCAGCGATTTAGTCGCTTCTAAAAACACTTCAGGGTCTTGTCGAAACCCAATGTAACCGAGCCCCAAGACAGCCACACTTCC
>JAUMAI010000687.1:0-4360 GCA_032116775.1 Pirellula sp.
CGAGCAAGCTTCAAAACCGCTCACGTTTCGTCAATATCGGGCGCAGATGGAAATGCGAAATCGGATGGCCCGCATTGAATACCAAAAATGGGCTGGAATAGATACGCTGCGACCTACGATTGGCGCGATGCCCTACTACCAGCTCTCATCGCCACCGTATGTAAGTCCATTCAGCTACCGTTATTACCAAACTCCGCTAGGAATCGCTGTTTTCCGATACTAGACGTATGAGGTTTTTATATCGATCGATCCCGCGACTGGTCACCGCGGAATCGTTTCGTTGAAAAAATAGTAACCGCCGTGCTCACGCTGAGTGGGTAGGGCGGTTTTTTGTTAGAACCATGAGGTCTTCTAGTCCAGTAAGACCGTATCCTCATGTTCATAGGCGGGGACGCAACAGCAGAGGAATCGCAACGGAGCCTCCTCATCAGCTTGGATTTGATGGGGCGTCCCTGGGGGAATTGGAATGGAGTCGCCAGTGGAAATCGGAAACCACCGGTCTCCCAATCGCACTTGGCCACGACCTTCCAGGATAAAGTAAATCTCTTCTGTGTTAGGATGATAGTGGAACTGGGTTACCGTTCCGCCAGGAACACGGGCCTCAGCCAAACTTTGCTTGGCGATGCAAGAATTCCTATACGCTAGTAATTCACGAATCTCCGATCCATCTTTGGTGATGAAGGAAGGTACATTTTCGACTTTGATGATCTCCATAACAAGCTCCTCGCAAGCTAATATGTATAGGGATGAGCGACGTTAAGGTAACTGGGAAACAGCGTTATTGCCAGGCATTGGTCTCGCGGATTAAGCCGTGCAAGGTAATTCTTCATAGCAATGATTGGGACAGGAATGAATTTGGATACTACTGGCGAAGATCAAATACGAGTTATCACGGTCGCATTAGAAGAGCGCTCCTACCCCATCGTCATTGGCGAGGGAATCTTAGGCTCGCTGACGAGTTATTTTGACGAAGTCTTCACGAAATTATCGCACGTAGTCATCATCGTTGATCAGGTACTGAGGGAGCGCTTGGCGCCTGGGCTGCAAGCCAGCTTAGAGGCTCGTGGATGTCGAGTTTCGACGTCTGCCGTTCCATCAGGTGAAACGAGCAAGTCGATCGAAGAGTTGAATAAGATCTGGGAGTTCATGTCTGCCGAGCGAACAGATCGGGGTTCGATTGTTGTCGCTGTGGGAGGTGGGGTGGTCGGTGACTTGGCAGGTTTCGCTGCTGCTAGTTTTGCTCGTGGTCTTCGTTTTGTGCAGATCCCCACGACCTTGTTATCTCAAGTCGACAGCAGTGTGGGCGGAAAGACGGGGATTAATTTATCGCGTGCCAAGAATATGGTTGGCGCATTTTGGCAACCGTCGTTGGTCATCATTGATCTCGAAACTTTACGGAGTTTACCAACGCGTGAGTTTGCGGCTGGTTTGGCTGAAGTGGTGAAATACGGTGTCATATTAGACGCGAATTTCTTTGAGTGGTTGGAGCAGCATCAAGCTGCCATCGTTCAGCGTTCCTCAGCTGAATTGGTCCACATTATTGCTCGCTCTTGTGAGCTGAAGGCGCAAGTTGTTGCGGCGGATGAACGCGAGATAACCGGATTACGCGCCATTCTTAATTATGGCCATACATTTGGACATGCGATCGAAGCGCTCTCTGGGTACGGCACTTGGTTGCATGGCGAAGCTGTGTCTATGGGTATGACGATGGCCGCGCGGTTAGCGGTGAGGATGAATTTCATTCCGGAGTCTCTATTGCACAGACAGACCGATCTGCTCAAAAGCTTTGGACTACCCGTGGGCCGTCCGGAATTGAGTTTTGAGGCGATGTGGCAAGCGATGCAGAAAGATAAAAAAGTGCAGCATGGCAAGCTGACTTTCATTTTACCGGATAGGCTGGGGCATGTTCGTGGATTCGATGGAGTGACGGCCGAAGTCGTAAGGGAAGCACTGTATAGCAGCGAATGGTAAGGTAACCTTCGCAGCAGGTAATTTTCTCAATGGCTGGGTAAGTCTAGCTAAGCGATAGATTCGTTGATGGTAGCAGCATGGTTCAGCAGGCTGCTCGAATAATGCGATCGATTGCCATGTTATAGGTCAATCCAGCCTGCTCTGCGGCAGCCATGAAGCCACCGTAATTGGTGATGCATGGATTGGCATTGAATTCAAGTATGTAAGGGTTACCTTCGGCATCAACGCGAAAATCTAAACGCGCATAACCGGTACCAGCGAAGAGTTTCCAGGTACGATGCGAGATATCGATCAGCTTTTGTAGCAAGCTCTTGTCTGATTCGGCAAAATCGAATGTACGGGGAGTTTGTTGATATTCGATCGAATCTTCCACCCATTTGGCGTTGTAGCCTACGATGCGAGGTTTCTCAGGTGGTAGGCCACGAAAGTCAATTTCTGCAGGTGGAAAAACCTGGCAGCAAGGTTCGGATTGTGAATGGATTGCAGAGTAAGAACGACTATCAAGCATCGATAGATTGAATTCGCGGCCATCGATAAACGCCTCTGCCATGCAGGGGAGCGTCAGGCCTGCGGCAAATGCTTTGAGGTTTTGCTGCACTTCTGCCTGCGACTGAGCGTTAATAACGGCTGCGTCCGTCATGCCAATCGAGGCATGTTCGGTGGCGACTTTCAGAATATATTTTCCAGGGCGAAATGTCCCAAAACATTGAATCTCGCCGGTCGACGTTACTTCAAGCCAGGGTGGCGTTGGTAAAGAGGCTGCCAACAACTCTCTTTTGGCAGCCCCCTTATGATTGGTCCGTTTGATGGTTTGCGCTCTCGCTCCCGTATATCGAATGCCCAATGCCTCATATATCTCCGGCGCTAGGTGCATTAAACAATCACGCCCACCGAGGGACTCAACCAAATTAAAAACAACAAAGTCTTGGCGTTTTTGTAATTCGGTGTACAGCGAGTTTAGGTCCAGCGAGCACTCTATCTGTTCGCATTGATGTCCAAGTTCGACCAACGCCGTACGAATCATTTCGGCTTGGATAAGTGTATCTTGCTCTGCCAGATCGCCCTGTTGAGCGTTCGCTTGCGTGACTAACAAATATTTCATTTTGTTCCTGCAGCACATTAAATGTTAGTTAGGTGTAATGCTAGACATTACGTTCTGCTGCCGAGTCAATAATCATGCGGATCAGCTCGCGATAGGGAATGTTCAAGGCAGTGGCGAGCATCGGCAGATCTGAGTGCGATGGATGTAAACCGGCTAATGGATTAAGTTCCAGAACAAGAGGTTCGCCTTGCGCGTTGCAGCGGATGTCGACTCGTCCCGCATCACGACAACCTAGAGCTTGCCAGGCTGCTAGCGCAATTTGCTCAGATTTGGCGACCAAAGGGTCAGAGGGTCGTACCAACGGGTAGTCGACCAATTCCTCGCAATTTTCTTTATTAGCGTACGAGTAGACCTCTGGTTCCGCTTTGTTGTTCAGGATGATTTCCAGTGTTCCAAGAACTTTGGCCTTGTTCCCAGTGCCGACAATGCCGACTGTAAACTCTCGACCGGGTAGAAATGGTTCGACAAGTACCGGTTGTTTATAGCGTTCCAGTAATTGTTGGCAGCGCGGTTTGAGTTCGTCGCGATGAGTTATTTTTGATAGAGGAGTGACTCCTTTGCCAGTGCCTTCGGCGATCGGTTTAACAAACACTGGATATCCCAGATCCACGGAGTCGCAATCATCTGGTGAATGAATTTCGGCGAACGGAGATGTTGGGACGCCACGCGACTGCAAAATTGCTTTCGTCATTCCTTTGTGAAGGCTGACTGCCATCACCAGCGGATCCGAGAATGTACAGTTAATTCTGTAGAGATCCAAAGCGGCTGGAACTTGAGCTTCACGAGCAATCCCGTGCAGGCCTTCACAGATATTAAAGACCAGGTCCCAACGATCGCCAGCGGCCAAGCGTTTGATCAATTCTTGGCCGTGACCAATTCGGTCAACTTCATGTCCCCAAGATTCGATCGCTGCGGCGATTGAATCTACGGTATCTTCTCGATCAAGCTCAGCAGTTTCTTCTTCCGAATAACCTAGAGCGAGAAAAACCTTGCGCAGGTCAAATGTTAAACCGATCTTCATGTATGGCTCTGGCCGTAGTTCGTGGGGTGGAAATGTCGCTCACGGATTGGCCATTTTAGCCGATTGTTTCGCTTGATAATGAGGCTCTTCGAGGATTTCTTGATAAAGCATTCCATGCCAGCGAACAGCATCTTCCTTATTCATATCCAGGGCATTTACGAGCGACTCGCCTGGTTTCAGTAATTCCATCGGGCAACCATGGGTCAAATAGGTCTTAATTCCCTGTTGATTGAAACCGAAGGGGTAAAGACGACAGAGAAGGGGAC
>JAUMAI010000688.1:0-1010 GCA_032116775.1 Pirellula sp.
GCATCTACGGCATGGCTCAAACTGCGCGCGAAAGTAAGTGGTACAACCTGATCCATCAAGTGGCTCGCGGCGAAACAGTCACCGTGCAAGGCGGGGGGAAAGAAGTTCACGCGGGCGATGTTGCCAAAGCGATTAACCTGCTTTGCCAAGCTCCGAGCGATGTCGTTACCGGAGGTATCTTCAATTGCTGCGACCGCTACGTCTCGCAACATGAAGTTGCCACAATCGCGAAAGAACTTAGTGGCAGCAATGCTTCTATCGAAGGCACTCCAAGCCAACCTAAGAATCAGATCGTCAGCAACCGACTGAAAGCCCTCGGCTTTCAATTCGGAGGGACCGAAAGACTGAGAAACACGATCGCTGAGATTTTGAAATCAAAGTAGGTCAAACAAATATTGGTCGTGACTCGCAAGAGTCACGACCAATTGATCTCTTCAGATGCTCGGCTACCCGAACTTACTTTGTCGCAGGTGAAAGATTGAAATCACCTGTCATATCACGCCAGACGCAATGGATATGATTTGCCACGTTACCTGCCGCGTCAGGCTGAGTGTTAACAAACTCAATCAAAAAGCTCGGACCTTGTACACGATAGTAGTGTCCGATTCCAGGTTTGCCGGCACCGGCCCAAGCAAAATGCACTTTATCCCAGCCAGCTTTCTCAATGAGCTGCAATCTTTCTTGAGCCACCGAATCGACCATCTTGCTGCAATACACCGCGATCAAGTCTTTTAGGGTACCCTTCTGAGCATCACTAAGTTCCGCTGCTGCGATACCGGCTGTAGTATCAACTGGAGGCTGGGCCGTATTGGGGCCTCGAATCTCGGCTAGGGCCTTTTCGGCAATTAAGGCCTTCTTCTTTTGCTCGTCGTTTAATGAGTTTAGCAAGTCAAAAGCCAGAGTTTCTTCTTTGGCGAGAACTCGTAGTCCCTTGGGAAAACCTTCACCGTAATTATCGCGCAACTCCGCTGGATTGGTTGCCATAAACTGAGGCGTTGAGTCGATGATCT
>JAUMAI010000688.1:1024-18220 GCA_032116775.1 Pirellula sp.
AAAGTTGAGAGACAAATGATGCCCTTCGAAACTAAATCCCCAAACAGAGTCAGCGGCAGGCTTGCCGTAGATCGTCACATAGTACTTGACTGGATCACGCCATTCTTCGCGTCCCGCTCCCTCTAGCTTGCGAAGGACATTTTCCAGATCCATGATTTTGGTAGCAGCCTGATATCCTGTTTGACTTACGGCTGTTTCCAATAGTGCCATCGCCAATTTTTGCTGGTCCGCTTTCATCTCCCGCAAAGGAAGTCCGCGACGAGTTTCCAGCGGAACAAAGTTCCATACGATACGTTGAGGTGCGTCGTAAGCCAAAACACCTTTTGACTTTTGCTCATCATTTAAAGAGGCCATCCACTTTTGCGCTGCCTCAGCCAAAGATGCCTGTTTGACAACGTACGCCGAACTAGGATAAGCCATCCATGATCCAAAGGCACTTGTCGCTAACAAAGCAGTCACTAGCAGTCGTTTCATCGGAGCCTCCTTCGAGAAGCAAACCAGGCTGGAGAAGTAAAGGTGGGATTGTGAATCTTAATCGTTGGCACGTCACAAATCAGCATGAGTTGGACGATGCTCTAATGGCGAGGAGTATACCCGCACCCGGGACATTGTACTCGATAAGCGTTCAAACTGGAGCGGTTACGGCGAGTTTGAAGAAAATCGCCACAACGTGGACAAAGATCATCCACATTCCATTGATCAGAGGTCCTTCCGTCTGCTTGCCCCTCAAATTTCCGCTGACAATCGCCACAACGCACCGTATCGGGAAAGAACTCTAATCGATCCGGATCAATGACTGACCGACAATCCGTACAGTATTTATCAGCCGCTTGCGTCGTGCCTCCTGATCCAGCCGTATCCCATTGAGAATCATCATCCTCAATGCTTTGAACCTGCTGCGAGATTCTTACTCCCTTTTTCTGACAGCCAGGGCAGGGGAGTTCCGGAAGTTTCAACCCAAACATGACAGCCACAATATCCGAGGCTGGGTCTTTATGACGACGCAGAAAGCCTGCTTGTTGCAACCACACCAATCGGTCCGCAGACGCCCACGAACGCGACTGAAGACAATGAGGACATTCCGTTGTAATTATTTCAGAGCTCAATTTGAACGCTTTCTACGCTTGAATCAGGCACGACCGACCAGACAAGTTCCTTCGACACTACAGAACGACCTGCCTCGCAGTAGCACGCGGTCTCCTGCCCCTGAGCATTCAAGCCAACCACCGCGACGTGACGCTTGATAACCAATCAAACAATCACGATCTAACTTATCGCGCCAGAATGGATACAAAGCGCAATGGGCAGAACCTGTTGCCGGATCTTCATCAACACCACATCGAGGCGCGAAAAAGCGGCTTACAAAATCGGACTTCATTGTTCCGCTGCGACTTTGTTGCGCTGCTGCTACAGTCACGATCACACCGCGAGTCTCCACACTTGCCAATTTGCGCATGTCAGGCTGCAGAGCTAGCAGTTCTTCAACGGAATCAACCTCGACTAAATAATCCATCCGATTGCGATAAACTCCATACGATTTCCCCGCTAGCCCAAGCGACTCGAGCAGTAGCTTGGGAGCAGAGACTCGAACCACCGGTTCAGAAGGAAAATTCAATTCACTAATAACACCTCGAGGATCGTCGATCGGCGTTTTCTTGGTCGCGATTAACAAACCACTTCGAGTATTAAATTCTATGGTATCCGCAATCGCGACAGATTTTTGACGCCACAGTGCAACGGCAGCAGCCATCGTGGCATGTCCACAAAGGTCGACTTCACATACCGGCGTAAACCAGCGCAGTCTCCATTGCGATCCCTCTGGAAGTAAGAAGGCAGTTTCCGCTTGATTGACTTCCATTGCCAGAAGTTGCATCGCTTCGTCACTCAAGGGCTCGGAGACAATGCAGACGCCAGCCGGATTCCCGGAAAAACGGAGATCGGCGAATGTATCAATCAGAGCGAAGTAAGGATTCGCCATAGATGGGTTCCACTCATAACGAAAAAAGGGTCAGCAATCTTTGTACCCAAAGTTGCTGACCCTTCCTAGTGTATCGCTGGTACCGGGGCGGAACCCTTGGTGATTTCGCCCCGGTACTCAGTATTAGCTCCACCGCGAAGCACGATTGTGATCAATTGACCCAGTTAATTTACTCACAATCGTTTGTACGCTCCAACCCAGGAGGTAGGTTATCGAGTCTTCCCGCAGTTGCTCGATGAACGGCAGAGCTTTCCAAGCTTCAAAATTGTCCGATACTCAGTGAAAACTCAGTGAAAATCTTATTCTGTGGAACGCTTATTGTGTGTGACTTTTAATTTGTGCGACTTCTATTACCAGACGCCCAAATCCTGTGTCACCCTAATTCTGTTTTATAAACTCGAAAGCTTTCTTACATTTCAGGCCTTACCGAAGTACGACCCTCAACCGTCCTGTGTCACCCGACGAATTCGACTTACACGATACCTGCAAGCGATATTCATTTCGGTGTGAAGAACCAACACCACGCGTTACCGTGATGCAGAGCTAATAGCAAACCGTTTCGGAGATCGTCAAGAGAGAATTATGTCTTTTAGAACTTTATTCCCAACACTCAACTAGACAGCTTCCCAGAGCGACGCATCGGTAGCGCAAAAAGTCAGCTCAATGGATCACTGCACATTCAGAGCTTGCAAATGAAGGCGTCGTCCAGATAACTAAGGCAGGAACGAGCCGGCAGGTGACAAATTGCCGATTAAAATGAACAAGCCCGCTTGTCGTGATAAGCGGGCTCTCAGCATTACGGACCTAAGTGAATTACAAGCTTGCCTTACTCTGGCCGAAACAATTTCAGTTTCGGCTTATCATCTCGAACGACATCGGCTGCGCTGGATGTGATATCGCTAGTATAGGTCACCTCTCCGAAAGCCTTCAAAAGTGTCTGCGATGATTCCTCTCGAGGTTGGCGTAACCAATAATTCGCGGAATGCAGGTCACTGGTCGCCTCGCGTCGGCTTTTGCTGGTCCAGTTCCTGTCGCCGCAACCCGCCAACAAAATAACATCGCCTGGCTTGGCACGTTGAATGATCCATTCAATCGCTTTGTCGCGGTCGGGCAAGACGTGCGGCAGTGCAGGATTTTCAAAACCGTCAAGCAAAGCGAAAGCGTTTTTCTGTGCGGACTTAAACGTCCCTCCCGAGGCATGCGTGAGACAAATCTCGCTGGCTCCTTTCTCTAGCACTTTGCCCATTGCAGCTAATTCGCTCGCCTTCAAACGCCAGGAGACATCCATAACACACAGCACTCTTCCAGTGCTATGCTGCCGCATCGCATGCAAGGATGCAGCTAGGCGATCAGCGCTATCAGCCTGATCGACAAACAACCCAAACCCCTGTCCCGCATCAACGCGTTGCAACCTGCCGGGCACCCGCTGTAAACGCTCCACACCGCCGACAACTTCGGATAGCTCAAGACCGCAAACATAACCAGCAGCTACAGCGCCGAGTAAATGCCGCGCGTTATGCCGGCCCACCAAAGGACTACGCAGGGGCATTACGGTTCGACCTGCGGTAATCATCAGAGTTTGCTCGAAAATCTCCCGCTCAATAACCTTAGCCTGAACATCTGCGTCTGCATCGACCCCATAGGACATCGCCGGTAATGCGAGACTTTGCAGCCAACGAGCTAAGGGTGCGTCATCGGCGTTATACAGAACTAAGCCATGCTCTTTGAGCTGAGCAATTTGTTTTAAAATAGCCTGCTGTAGTTGCTTGACATTAGACTCCTTTCCCTTCTTGTCGCATCGCAACGAAGTGAGAATCAGCAAATCGTAGCGAATTCCAGCAGTGCTTCCGCGATACAACATCTCATGATCGATTTCGAGAACTGCAGAAGGTGATTTCTGGGCACATGCTCCAGCCAACCATTTGGATATAGTTCGAGGACAATTGACTTCTGCATCGATCGCAGGAACCATCGTCTCACCATCGCTCGTGGCGATCGAATTGCGATAAGCGACTTTTTTACCGATCGATTTCATCAAGGAACTGGTGAGCAAATTGAGCGTTGTCTTACCATGGGTTCCGGCAATACCGATCATGATTAGCTCATCGGTCGGATTACCTTCTAAAGCATGACATAGCTCACCCCAGGCCTGGCGTGAATCATCCACAATGCATTGCGGTACAGCCACCGGCAAATAGCGTTCTGTGATGACGATTGCTGCACCTGCCGCAACTGCCACCAGCGCGTCTTGATGGGAATCACGTTCTGGCAGATCTAACGCCACAAAGGCATCCCCAGGCAAACAACTTTCAAGGTTCGTAACGCAGCGACTTACGAAAAATTCTGTATCAATCTGTCGCTCACTCATCCCCGTCCCAGAGAACCCTTCGCCTCCAAGCGTATGCTGGCCGTTGCTGCTCCCTTTAATGAAATGAGCGTCCTTCCACAGAACTCGTAAATCAACTACCGGTGCGCTCTCATATGCCACCATCGCTCGGCCTCCTTGCCGAAGTCGTCCTTGAATTGCTTTTTGCTAGCAAATACCTGATTCTTTTTGCTTTAACGCCTTCCTGGCGTTGCAAGTTTTCAGCCTGTCCCGAATCGACCCGTGATGTCAAGACAGATTCAAAGTGGTACAACAAGAGCCAAATTGTGCTAGCAAGATTGCGACCGTGAAAAACATGGTGATCGCGTCTAGTTATTGGATTAACAGGCCCCCGGCGGCAGAGCGATTTAATACTCATTCAGGAATGGATGCGAGCAATGGCAGCCAAAGACTTGGACATCGAACAAATCGCGACCTACTTGCATCTCAACATCGAGCAAGTCACGAAGTTGGTTGAGCGTGGAAAGATTCCAGGCAGAAAAGTAGGAGGCCAATGGCGTTTTTCAGAAGCTGAGATCCATCACTGGCTGGAGGAACGCATTGGGGCGAGTGATCAAGCGGAGCTAGGACAGGTACAGCAATGGCTGGATCGATTACCAGCAGGTAACCACCATGATTCCGATCGTTTTGAAGATCTTATACCGCTAGCGAGTATTGCGGTGCCGTTGCAGGCCAAAACACGCGGCTCAGTCATCCGCGAAATGTGTGATCTGGCGGCACAAAGTGGACACTTGTGGGATGCCAATACGATGGCCGATGCAGTCCAAGCACGTGAAGAGCTACATCCTACTGCACTGGAAAACGGTGTGGCGTTACTGCATCCTCGGCGACCTCAAACATCGATCTTAGGTGAATCGATTGTGGCATTAGGTATAACCTCTCATCCGGTAGCATTTGGCAATCGTTTTGGGAAGCCGACCGATGTCTTCTTCTTGATCTGTTCACTCAACGATCGCATCCATTTACAGATTTTGGCGAAACTGAGCCGACTAGTACACGAAGAAGAAGTCATGGAGAAGCTGCGACACTCCACATCGGCCAGCGAAGCGCAAGAGATCATTTTGGCGACGGAACAGAAATGGGATAGTGAGGCAGAGCAATAAGCGAATCTGCTTTCCATCATTTTTTAATCGAGATCTAACTGCTGCGAAATAATTTTAAACGCAATTAACCCATTCGAGTCTTACACTAAACGACAAGCCATAATGACGATTACTGACATGCACACATCACCTACGCAACTCGCTTGGGTCGGCAGCGATCAGCAGGCATTCGCATGGTGTACGCGTCATCTTTCACGTCACATAGCTATTCGACATTGGTCGAGCATTCATGATTGGTTAGCTTGCCCAGCTTCGATCCGTAGCGAATATCAACGCGTTGCCTTTGCCTTAGAGTATCGGGATAGGAAATCCCTTGCCGTGTTGGCTGACTATCACCACGCTGAGCCATTGCAAAGCATATGTTGTGTTTTAGGTGACAGTTGGCTTGGTCATCGCCGCTCGTTGCTAAGCGAAACTCAGCTACCGGCAATGTATTGGTGGAATCTAGAAGATCGCTTCTTGCCCTGGTTATGGCAAGGATCGCCAAGAGGCGATAATCCCAATATTTACAGCGGTGTTTTACAGCCAACGGATTATTGGATCGAAGCGAGCGAAATCACTCAGCGTTGGTTTGCTCCCGCACAAAATTTATTCATATCCACAGCCAAAGTACCAGTGGAAAGCTGGCAAGATTTTTTACAAACACGTGGCGGTCGCTCGGTTCATTTATCTCCTTCAGACAAGGATTTGATGAGCTGCCTTGAGCAACTGCTCGGGCTTAAGCCGGGTAACGCCTTGGCATCCTCTGCCTGGCTCAAGGAACTGCAGCCAACTGCTGTGGGCCGCATCTGGTGGCAGGGGGAATGGTGCTCTACCAACAGTGATGACCCAACATCCACAGAACGAAGTGAGCTGCAACGATTAGGGGAATTGATGCATCGTTTTCGCTTACGGTATCCACATTTGGAATGGGGCTGGATCACTTACCTACCAAGCTATCAGCAATGGCGACAACTCAATGAGCTTGGCTTTGAACACTTACTTGTCATGCCATTTCGCATTAGTGGCTTGCTGACTGTCGCCTAACATCAAGACGCTATAAAAACCAGTCTGATACCGAAGATACTGAGGAGATAAACATCGCTGCAGTGCTACAGGTTGCAGTTATGACGGCTGAGGATTTCAGCGAATCTTTTCTTCAGCAGCACTACTCCTGAGATAATTTGGCAGTAACGCCAACGCATCCGTAGTGATACCTTCTTGATATTTGTGGTACGCATATTCCCCCACGTCCACTGCATTGACATCGTAGCGAAGCGAGGCGAGTAACATCTCATCAGTCGCTGCGATTGGGTAACGCAGCAAAGCGTTTCCCGCTAGTACGTATGGAGTTGATTGGCTTGGAGGATCTTGCTGAATACTACCCAGCTGTGATAATTGATCGGGAGCCACAATCGCTGAAGAGGATCCGGCCAGAGGCGATAAAGGAGTTTGTTGCCAGTGCGTAGCATCGCAGCAATGCGAAGGATGGGTGATCTGCAAGACGCTCTGCTCAAAGCGATAAGCGACTTGATACTTCCTCGTCGGTTCTCTGGACAACTCAGTGGCAACATCCACTTGCGCCAACAGTCGAAACACTTGCTTGCGATAAGCATCGATCGCAACGGCCATCGAAAACGGCGGAACGAACTTTTTCAATGCCTCGCGAGTCGCCGAGTAAGCCAGTACCTCCAGAGTGTCTACTGCGGTCACGGGTATTTTGAGAGCAAATGCCAAGGTCTTGGCGGTTGCCACGCTGACTCTCAAACCGGTAAAAGAACCAGGGCCGAACGGCAGTGAGATCAATTTGAGGTCGGCAGGGGATACTTTTTGCTCCCGACAAAGCTGATCAATCGCAGGCAGCAAGCTGCGGGCGGATCCTATTTCGGGAGGTAAAACGGCTTGCCCAACCAACTCGCCACGTTCAAACAGGGCGACGGAACCGGCCAAGCCTATGGTTTCCAAGGCAAGATGCCACATCAAGAATTACCTTTTACCTTGCCAGAAAACGACCAAAACACCTTCTAATGGGGGACCCAATTCTCCCACACGTCCCAGTTGAACGCCGCTTACCACTATTTCGGGTAATTTTAACGGACTGAGGTGCGGTAATTAGGCGGCCTGTCCGATCATAAACCAAGATTTTACAATGGGTAGCGGTGTTCGAAGGCCTTAAGGTAGTAGGCTTAAGGTAACCTCTCAGGCTTCAGTGACGTTTTGAGGCGAGAGTCGAGCGTCTGTGGGTACGGACGAAATCTCTACAATCAGTCTGGGGATGGTTCCGACGGATTGCAGATACGGGTTGGAAATGGGGCACAGGACACAAGGATCGGATCTGTTAAACTTCGGATCTGTTAGACTACACGATTGGCAGTTCGGCTGTTTGGCGGGCAGTTTCGGGCGGGTCGCAAGTTGGGACAGATCCTGTTAGCTTGGGCGACTTTCGCGGTTGCTGAACTTGGAGTTGAGATTTTTTAATAGCGGAAGATCAGAGAACAAACTTCCTATGATGGAAGAACCCGAAGTTGACGTTTCGAAGCGGATAAATCATAGCGGACAAGGAGTAGAAATCAGTGAGGCTAGCGCTGATTAGCGACGTTCACGGAAACCTGGAGGCATTGACGGCTGTGCTGGCCGATATTGCCACACAGAACGTGGACCAAATTGCCTGCCTAGGAGACGTCGTTGGCTATGGGCCCAACCCTTGTGAATGTCTCGACTTCGTGATGAGCAAATGTCAGTTCACGATCATGGGCAACCACGACCAGGCAACTCTGTTTGACCCAGAAGGGTTCAATCAAGTTGCTTTGCGCGCCATCTATTGGACACGCGATGCGTTGGATCGCGGTACCGGTAAAGCCTCTCAATCGAACAAGCGGTGGGATTTTCTGGGAGAGCTACCGCGGTGGTATCAGAATGGCGAGTTTTTGTATGTTCATGGTTCGCCACGTGATCCAACCAACGAATACGTTTTCCCCGAAACGATTTACGATCAAAAACGGATGGAGATCCTCTTTGATCGGCTGCAAAAATATGGTTTCCAAGGACATACGCACATGCCAGGCGTCTTCACGACCGACCTGGAGTTTATCACGCCTGACGAGTGCCAGTATGAGTTTCCCCTGGGTCGTGAAAAACTGATGGTCAATGTGGGATCAGTCGGTCAGCCACGCGACGAAGATCCGCGCAGCTGTTATGTGATCGTTGATCAGGCGAAAAAGGTAGTTTATTTTCGACGCGTTAATTACGATTTCGATACAACGATTCGCAAGATTTATGCGATCGAAGAACTCGACAACATGCTGGGCGATCGGCTGAGGACGGGACGGTAGGCGGTGGTAAAACGAGCCATTCTGAGTGATATTCACGGAAACCTAGAGGCCTTAGAGGCTGTACTGGCCGATGCTCGCGGCCGTGGCTGTGAACAGATAATCTGCTTGGGAGACGTAGTTGGTTACGGTCCCAATCCGTGCGAATGCGTCGATAAGGTCATGCAATTTGAAGCATGCATCTTGGGCAATCATGACTTGGCTGCGCTGTTTGATCCTGAGGGCTTTAGTAACGTGGCCGAGCAAGCCATCTTCTGGACCCGACAACAGTTAGAGGGGAAGAAGCGGTTGCAAATTGAACCCGCTTCGGCAGTTCGAGCTAGACTCGATTTTCTGAGCCGTTTGCCGCGAATACGTCGTGAAGGGCAAATGCTTTTTGTCCATGGTTCGATCCGCAATCCCGTCAACGAATACGTCTTTCCAGAAGATGTCTACAATCGGCGAAAAATGGAAAAGCTCTTCTCGATGGTTCAGAAGATCTGCTTCCAAGGCCATACTCACGTCCCAGGAATATTTACGGCTGATGGTCAGTTCTTACGCCCAGGGGACCTGAGCGATGGGTTCCGCATTACCGACGACAAAACGATGGTGAATGTCGGCTCGGTAGGCCAACCGCGAGATGGGGACTGGCGCAGCTGCTATGTCATCATCGAGGAAAACCGCCTCTTTTTTCAGCGTGTGGAATACAATTTAGATGCAACGATTGCCAAGATCCATGCCATCGAGGAATTAGATAATTTCCTGGGAGATCGGCTGAGGGACGGGAAATAGTTTCTGCATTTTATTGAATCCACGGATGAAACCTGCCAGAATATGGCCCCTACGCCGGGCAGCAAGAAGTGTCGATTCCGCTCTAGTTCAGTAGAAATTAAAACCATGGTTTTGGTCACATTGCGAGTACTCCAAGGGGCAGATCGGGGGCGTGTGTTTGCTGACCTGCGACCACCGATCACAATTGGTCGCGAAGAAGGCAATACCATTCAACTGAACGATGAACGAGTCAGTCGCTGTCATTTAAAAATTCAGGAAGATAACGAACGCTTGGTCCTTACGGATCTAGACAGCACCAACGGCACAAAGATCAATGGCCAAGACTGCCAATTGCGACTGCTCCGCTTCGGTGACATTATTGCGGTAGGTCGGTCCGTTCTCTTATTCGGCAATCGAGAACAGATCGCAGATCGCCTACAGGAACTTAACACGACCGGCAACGAAGCCTTCAGCAGCAACCATACTGCGGAAGAGCCAAGTGGCGATGAGAGCGATCTCGAATTCAGCACTGGACTGGGCAATTCCCTCGGTTTGCTTGGAAGACTCGATACGACTCCCAAGATACCTGAGCGGCTCAGCCCAAGCCAAGCAGCCCAACTCTCCGAAATGCTTGAAAACCTGCACTCCGGTTTGCAGTACGTGATCGACTCTACGCATAGTGAAAACAATGCCGTCGAAATGCAGGTCCCTCACTCGACTTGGCAGGTTCTGTTACAACTGCAAAGCAAACTTTCGGAAATGATCCGCAATATTGCGGATCCCGAAAAAGAGTAGCTACTCAGTGGGCGTGCGATGTCTGTGTGAATCGTCGGATCGGTCGCGAATGTGAGTCGCTCGTCACTTCAACTGAGCTTGAACATTACAAGTTCGAGTATTTCGCATTCACATCGCTTCAAACCGTTGAAGAATCATCTCTAACGTAGGTTGCGGACGAGCCTGACGCGTTATGCGAAAGCTTTCGCTTCGCTATAATACTTGGTCTTCTGAAATAGACGGAATCCTTTTGCACAGGAAGTCACCATGGCCGCCGAATCTGCACCTCAAGTTGACTCCCAGGAACAAGTTAAAACTACGCGTCCTTTCGTGCATTTGCATTGCCATAGCCATTACAGCTTACTCGATGGTGCATCGCCGATTGGTAAACTCATCGATCGGGTCAAGTCGCTCGGAATGAATAGCGTCGCATTGACAGACCACGGCAATCTTCATGGAGCGCTAGAGTTCTACCAAAAGGCCAAAGGGGCGGGAATTAATCCGATCGTAGGATACGAAGCGTATGTGGCCCCCAAAAGTCGCTTCGAGCGCGATGCCAGCAGCATGAAGGAAGCTTCCTATCATTTGACTTTGTTAGCCCAAAACCGAACCGGCTTTCGCAACTTGGTGAAGCTCGCTTCAGCGGCTAGTTTGGAAGGCTTTTATTTCAAGCCTCGTATCGACAAAGAATTGTTGCAACGACACAACGAAGGCATCATCTGCTTGAGCGGTTGCCTATCCAGTGAATTCAGCCGACAGATCCTCAAAGGGCATGACACGGGGCGCGAGTTTAAGGAAGCGATGGAAACCGCTGCCTGGTTTCACAAAATCTTCGGTGAGCGTTATTTCATTGAGATCATGAATAACGGACTGGAAATGCAGCGGATCCAGGTTGAAGGGGCGGTCGACATTGCGCGACGCATGGGAATCCCCTTAGTAGCCACTAGCGATGCGCACTACCTCGAACAATCAGATCATGCGACTCAAGACATTTTGCTGTGTATCAACACCGGAAAATTCCGAACTGATACCAACCGCATGAAGATGGAGAACGATCAGTTCTATGTTCGTGGTCCCGAAGAAATGTATCAACATTTCACCGGACTAGAGGATGCTGTTGCTCGCAGTCAAGAAATAGCCGACAGCGTACATATCGACCTGGAACTTGGTAAACGACACTTTCCAAATTACTCTATCCCAACCACGGAAACTCCAGACGAATATTTGCGTTCCCTGTGTGAAAAAGGTTTGCGTGAACGCTATGAGGGAGATGAAGAAAGCTGCATCAATGGTCAACTCACACCGGTGGTGATGCAGCGACTGGATCGCGAACTTCTTGTTATATCCAAACTTGGCTTTTCAAATTACTTTTTGATTGTTTGGGATTTTGTTCGCTATGCACGCGAGCAAGGTGTGCCCGCGACAGCCCGCGGTAGCGGTGTGGGAGCCCTAGTGTGTTATGCGCTCTACCTCAGCCATGTTTGCCCAATCAAGTACGACTTGCTGTTCGAGCGATTTCTCGATGAAAGCCGCACTGAGGCGCCCGACATCGATATCGACTTTTGCAAGGACCGCCGCAGCGAGATCATTCGCTATGTGAAAGAAAAGTACGGGGAGTCCAACGTCGCTCAAATCGGCACCTTCGGTACCCTGCAAGCTCGTGCCGCCATCAAGGATGTCGGTCGTGCGATGGGCTTGCCGCTGACTCAAGTGAATCAGATCACCGAGATGGTACCTGATGAATTGAAAATCACTATCAAAAAATCGATCGAGGCCAATTCAGACCTCAAAGCTCTGTATGAACACGATCATGATGTCGGCGAACTTCTTTCTCTCGCTATGAAACTGGAAGGCTTAGCGAGGAATATTGGTACTCATGCTGCGGCCGTTGTTATCGCTGATAAACCGCTCACCGAATACGTGCCGCTCGGACGTGTTGGAGGCAAGACCGATATCATCACCCAATGGTCCATGGGAGATGTAGAATCTGCCGGTTTGCTTAAGATGGACTTCCTCGGTTTACGCAACTTGACGATCCTCGCCAAAGCTGTCGAGATCATCACGCAAACCACCGGAAAAACGATTGATCCGCTCAAGTTTCCCTTGGAGGATAAAGCCACTTTCGAACTGCTGCAACGTGGTGAAACGAAAGGTGTATTCCAGCTGGAAAGCGGTGGAATTCGCGACTTGTTGCAAAAAATGAAACCGGACCATTTCAGGGACATCATTGCGACCAACGCCCTTTATCGCCCGGGGCCTTTGGAAGGGGGCATGGTGGAAGACTATGTTGCGGTGAAACATGGTCGAAAAGTCGCTGAATACAAACACGAAGTTCTGCGCGAAATCCTGGAAGAAACAAACGGCGTGATGGTCTACCAGGAACAGGTGATGCGAATTTTGAACCGACTCGGTGGAATCGAGTTGGCCAAAGCTTACACCTGTATTAAAGCGATTAGTAAGAAAAAAGAATCGATCATCGCGGCCAACGAAGAGAAATTTATCCAAGGGTCTACCAGCCTCGGTCTTGCCAAGGAAGAAGCGCAAGAACTTTGGAATATGATTCTGAAGTTCGCCGGTTACGGTTTCAATAAGAGCCATTCAACGGCCTATGCGCTGATCGCCTATCAAACGGCTTACTTGAAAGCCCACTATCCATGCGAGTTTATGGCAGCCTTGCTATCTGGAGATATCGAGGGACGCAACTTTAAACGGAAAGACTCACTGGTTGAACATCTGGAAGATTGTACCCGTATGGGCATCACCGTATTGCCTCCGGATGTCAATCATTCGCATGGCGACTTCGTGGTGAAAGAAGGTAATATCCGTTTTGCTCTTTCAGCAATCCGTGGATGCGGTGGCGGTTCGGCGGATGCGATTGTTGAAGCTCGCGAAAAGGATGGCCCGTTTAAAGACATCTTTGATTTTTGTGAGCGGGTCGACCCATCTCAATGCAATCGCTCAACCATTGAAACATTGATCAAATCAGGAGCGATGGACAGCTTCGGAGCGCGTCGAGCTCAACTGTTAGCAGTCATCGAAAAAGCCTTGCAGGCAGGAGCAGCCAAATTAGCCGATCGCCGTGCGGGCCAGCGCGGCTTGTTCGATGATGATGATGAAGCTGATGCCGCGGCGGATGTCAAATTCGATCTACCCGATGTCCCCGAAGTGCCTGAGAAAGAGCGATTGCAAGGTGAAAAAGATGTGCTGGGCTTTTACCTGTCAGCCCATCCACTCTCGGAACACGAAACGGCTCTCCGCAACCTCACCAGCCATACGACGATCACGATGAGAAACGTTTCCAATCGTGGCGAAGTCATTGTTGGTGGGATGATCTCTTCCATCAAATTAGCCCACACGCGAAACCCAAAGCCTGGGCAATCGTCAAAATACGCCAACTTCGACTTGGAAGACTTAGACGGCACGGTGCGGTGCATCTTGTGGCCCAACGGCTTCGAATTGATGGGACAATTCGTGGAACCTGATGCAGTGGTTCTTATCCGAGGCAAGGTCGATAAAAGAGGGGAAGGAGATGAATGCAATTTGATTTGCGATGAGATTACCCCACTTCACGATGCAGACACCAAATACACCACCGGCATTCGAATCCACATCGACGAACAAAAACATACCCCGGAACACATTGCACGGGTCCGAGAAATCCTCCGTGGCTACCCTGGGAATCGCGATGTGCTATTTTCTATTCGCATGAACAGTGGTGAACTTGTACACCTAAGAAGTAATCAGCCTAAAGTGGAGATCGATCGACAACTTCGCGATCGACTTGACGACCTCTTGGGAACCAATAGCCACCGCCTGCTGATTGCCCCTCCCAAACCGAATAAAAATGCTCCCCCCAAGAAATACCCCAGCAAAAACTGAACAACTTGCCGCTGTTAAGCTAGAAAACCTGCTGGATCTAGAGCATTTGATTGCTTTTTACAAATCGGGGAATTATTCTCGAATGGGTAGGTAGTATTGTCTTGTCGTTTTCCGCCACTTTGGTGCCGGTAAGTCGGGTTGTTTCCATTACCCTCTGCCGCTTTCCACAGTCGCTTAAATCCATGGTCGCTTGCTCCATTTTGTCGCAACAGGATGAAGGGTCTATGAGCCTCTCGCTTTTCGGTTTGTTCTCCCGCTGGAGTCGCCTTGCGGCGATATTCGCTGTCTGCTGCATGCTCCCATTGTCCGTCGCATTTGCGCAGAACAACAATAATAATAACAACAACAACAACAACCAAAACAACAATGGTGGCCTTGGCAACATGCCCGCCGGTGTTGAAGTTGACGCCGCTGGCGTTCTCCGCGTCCGACTGGGCAACAATGCGATCGGCGATCTGCGACAGTTGGCCGGTCGCGCCGCTATGCATCCGCAGTTGACCAAAGCCAGCGAACTTCGAAAAGTATCGCTGAATCGATTGGAAGCCGCCATCGCGAAAAGACTTGAGGAAGGTGGCGAGCCAACTCTGGACATGACCTATTTGGCTGGTTTAACCTCGATCGATTACGTCTTCTATTACCCTGAAAGCGGCGACATCGTCATCGCTGGCCCCGCCGAAGCATTTGCTGAAAGCGAGACTGGTCATGTAATTGGTCTGCAGTCTGGTATGCCAGTTCTCGCTCTTGAAGATTTGGTTACTGCTTTACGCTGCTTCCCACCATCCGGCGAAAAGACCAAGGTCATCGGTGTATCGATCGATCCAACCAAAGAAGGCTTGGAACGCATGAACAAATTCTTGCGATCCTTGTCGGGCCAGAATGTAAACCTCAACAATGGGGTTGCAATCGCTCAAGGCCTGCGACAAAGCCTCGGCATGCAGACGGTTTCAATCAAGGGAGTTCCCGCCACAACGCACTTTGCTCGTGTGCTCGTCGAAGCAGACTACCGCATGAAGCTCATCGGTATCGGTCTTGAGAGAACAGCTGTTGGAATTAAGAGCTTTGCTGAGAGAGCCGCTGGAAAGCCAACATCACTACAACGTTGGTTCTTTGTCCCAGACTACACCGGCATCGAAGTTAGCGATGACGGACATGCAATGAAGCTTTCGGGACGCGGCGTCAAACTCGTTGGTGCCGAAGAACTCGTTAAGGCAGACGGCTCACGAGAAGCTAAGAATGGTACTAACAAAGCCAGCCAACAGTTTACTACCGAATTCACGGAGAAGTACGAGAAGTTGGCCCAAACCACACCTGTCTATGCTGAACTTCGCAACCTCATCGATATGTCGGTTATAGCCGCTTACATTCAAGACAGCGATTTCTATTCGCAATCGAACTGGGACCTTGGCGTTTTGGCCGACGAGACCAAAGTTTCGGTAGAGAAGTACGCTGCTCCACAGCAAGTTGAGCCAGCCGTGAATGCCTTCACCAAGAATGGCGTATTGACGACTCCGATCGGTGGTGGTGTAAATATTCAGCCTCGCCAAACATTCCAAGGCGACCGCAAGAAGGTCGACGATAGCGGCAAGCTAAAAGGTCAACAGACCGTGGCCATCGAAGGTGTTGCCGAAGGTCAATGGTGGTGGGATTAATCACGACTGCCTAGTCGTCACCGCACGCTAATAACGAGGAAAGGCTCGGCACGAAAATGCCGAGCCTTTCTTTTTTGTGTCTCTAGCTCAAAGGCTTTTTTGGATACCCGAAAATATCCTCGCCTTTTCCGAGAGAACGACCTCAGGCCTCATGATGAGACGAATCTATATTACATCTTCTGTTGCGTATCAAACCGCGATACTGATCTGAATTCACTCAACCGATCACTAGGCTGTCAGTGTTAAACATACATTGTCAACAACTGGGCTTAAGCGTTACATACAGCCTTTCCGAGCAGCGCGAAAAAATAGGCGGGATGTAATTCCCGCCCATGTGATAAAACAATATTAGGTTGACAAAACCTGCTTAGACCAGACCGAGTTTCACGGCCCATACTGCCGCGGCGGTACGATCTGGCGAATCTAATTTCCGTAGAATGTTCTGCACATGCTCCTTCACCGTTTCCACACTGATACCGAGAGAACCGCCGATTTCGCGATTGCTCAAACCGAGGGCAATGTGCCGTAACACTTGCAACTCGCGGTTGGTGAGTGGAACATCTTTCGAGTCTGCCCGATCTTTCCTCCGAGCCATGGTGGCCCGAACGCGACGCATAACGTTGCTTTCAGTGGGCAACTCGCGTTTGGCAACTCGACGAACCGAGTCCAGAATATCGTTCTTACTGGACCCTTTGAGAATGTAGTCGTTGGCACCCAAAGCGATCGCTCTGGCGATATAGGTTGGGTTGTCATAAGTCGACAGCATGATGACCCCTAAGTCGGGCGACTTTTGCCGTAGAACCTCTAACGTTTGCAAGCCTTCATCATCTGGCATCCGTACATCTAACATCACCACGTCCGGGTTCAGTGAGTCGATGACTTCGAGCACTTCTGTGCCCGACTTGGCAATGCCAACCACTTCCACGTCCGGGCCGGTCAAAAGAGCCTTCAGCCCCATGCGGACGACTTCATGATCGTCAGCCACCAAGACACGTATCGCCATAACAGAGATCTTTCTTATCGCAAAACTAAACGCCAAATGAAACCACTGGAAACAACAGGCTTATTCACCAAGACTTGTTTCGCTGAAGCGATATTTGGCCAAAACAATCGAGTACCAATTCACCCGAAAAAACACCACCAGCGGAAACGCCAAGGCTACCTTAGAACGAAACCTTTTTGTGGGGGTATTTCATAAAAATACGCTACAACCGGGTGGATGTCCACCGTTAATGTAGCGATCTGGGGTCGGATTTTAAGGATTTTCCTAGCAAAACCAAGCCCCCTCCCAACCGATCCCACCATCGAAGTTATACCCATATACCGTTAGGCCGAAAAACGTCTTCTCGGACTCCATTCTGGTGGTTTC
>JAUMAI010000689.1:0-9326 GCA_032116775.1 Pirellula sp.
AGCGCCAGAGCTTCGAGCATCGTTTGTACAACTTCGCGGTCGAATTGCTTGGTCTGTTGAAAGAGTCCTCTCTTAAGACCATCTTTCCACAACTCAGCTTCACCCTTCTCAATCGATTTAGCTCGGTGGCCCAAGAACCACCAAGCGGTACGTACCAAGTCACTCTGCCCGCTTTGCAGCATCTTCTGAATCATCGATGCTGCAATGGAAGTATCCTCGACAAGCAAACACTCCATAGCTCGCTGCAATAGTACTCTCTCGCGGAAGGAACTATCCCGTGGTTGCGCAATGCGATTAGCTAACCAGTCAACGATCGCTGATTCCCCGAGGTTGCGCAACTCTCGCTCCCATTGAACCCTTGACCATCCATCGTACGGCTGTGGCGCGGCAAGAATTCTCTCCACCGGATCATTGCTAACTGTTGAGACATCGCCCTTCCATCGCAGTGCAAACACAGCTCCTTGAGTTCCACGACCTCCCGAGCTGATAAGCAAACTACCATCTGGAGCAAAAGCGAGATCTGTGGGTGCAAAGCCAAGCATGCCCGTTGATTCCACTAACAGCTTCTTCTCCCAGGTGCCCATAGGCGTTCGTTTGAGACACCACACTCTGCCAAAAGTCCAATCGGCTGCGAGAATAGCACCGTAATAGGAATCAGGCCAAGCTGGATGTAGGCATGTGGTCACCCCTGTAGGCGAGGCTCGGCCTGTTTGTTCGAGCGTCTGTGACATCGTCACCGCGGCTTCATTATCTTTCCAACCGCGGCTAACCCAACCCGCATCACTGTCGATATTGAGTTGATAGATTCGACATGGGCGATAAAACGGAAGTCCACTGTCGCGTTCGTCGTCGCTATCGTACGTAACGATGTCGCCTAATGCACCGAATGAAAAATCGTATGCATTCCTTAGGCCCTCACTCCAAAGTGCTCGCTTCTTCAGACTTCGATCAAGACGCCACACTGTTCCTGCTCGAGGACTTCGCCGATTGGTCGATTGCCCAACGCTCTGTATACCGGCTGCGAAATTACCTGCGATCAGATACCAATGCTGATCCGGACCAAGCTGAATGCTGTGAGTACCATGCTCGGCGCCGGTTGGAAATTTAAGTACTTGCTGAGCCGGTTTGATAGAAGGCTTATCGCCAACCAGACCGGGCCAAAACCACAGACCACCATCACCAACCACCCAAAGATCTGCTCCATCGACATACAGACCTTGAGCTCCATCCTTCGGATAGTTAGCCAACAATACACTCTTGTCGGCTCGTCCATCCTGATTCTCATCGATCAGAGCTTTAAGACTTCCAGGAGCTGCCACGATGACTCGCTGTTGGGAATCAACGGTCAGGTTGATGATATTCGTCGCCTGTTCATCGGTGGCATATTGATCGATTTCGAAGCCAACAGGAACACGGAATGCGCCAGCAACAGGAGATTGTGAATGTGCCAACTGCGTTCCAACAGCTATCCACAAACCAAAAAACCACCAACACCCCCTCATAGCTTTCCCCTTACATGCTTCTCACAGAGTCGAATCTGTAAGCTGTCATTGTACGGGAAAGAAAGCAGGAGTGTTGGTGGTCGCAGCTGTTACCGTTTGGTTTTTAACCTCTGGTAATCAGCTTGCAGGGGTGTTTTCAGGTGCCTTTTCTCCCTCCTCAGTTTTCTCTGGAAGCTCCATAGGCACTGCACCGGTTTCAGCTGGATCGAAGAAGCCTTGACTAATTGGACGCGGCTGAGATGTTTGCTCTGGCTGCTTGCGAGGCTGCAACCATTGGCCACGTTCAGCCGCATCGCTGTAGGCCGCACTAGGCCATGCACTCTCGGATAGCCCCACTTGATTGTAGGCCAGGAGAGATCCCTTTTCGCGATGGAAATTGCGTATCGCCAGGTTGTAATCGATCAGAGACCGATAAAATTCACTTTGGCTAGCTGCCAATTCTTGCTGAGCCTGCAACAAGAAGTTGATATTAATCAAGCCCCGCTCATAGCGGTTTCTCAAAACTTCTACTTGTTCTTCGTTGGCCACAACTCGGTTGACGTTCGTCTTTGTCAATTCGAAATTGCGCGATATTTCTCTGGCGGCGTTGCTCAGATCGTGCGATATGCGAAGCTCCTGTTCTTTCAAGATGGCTTGCTCTCGCACCAGATTCCATTGAGCGTTGCGAACAGCGACACTCGCTTGTCGGAAGCCGACAGGATAGGCGAGTTCGAATCCAGCTCCCCATTCCTGATAATCTCCCGTGCCGACGGTTTCATAGAGAGATTCAAGTGGGTTGGTAGGATTGCTCGAACCGACTAGATGGTCACCTAAACCTGTGAAGCGATACCGCGTTACTGCATCAAGTCGTGGACGACGATTCATTCTCGCGGCCACTAACTCCAATTCACGGCGTTTGATCTGCCACTTCTGACGACGAACTTCCACGCGCTGAGTGAGTGAATCACCCATCGAAGATTCCCAGTCGTACACCACATGCGCTTGCAGTGGTTTGCTGGTTGGATGAATCAACTTCCCATCGTTAGCGGGTAAGCCGAGGATATAACGTAGTCGCTGCTCAGTCGCGTACAATCCATTGCTGCCAGCTAGGGAATTCTGAACTAGAGCTTCAAAGCGGAAGAATTGCGAACGAGCTTGAGCTTCCGCATCCGCTTCACCACCGCGGGCGCTGACGTTTTGTAACTCCTTCACTCGCTGCCAAGTTCTGAGAGAACTTTCGCGACCCGATACCTGTGCTTGGAGATTGCGATAGGCGAAATAAACATCCCAGTACGCCCCCTCGACATCATTGACCAAGGTGATAACGCTGTTTTCGAAGTCATGCAAAGCGACATCGGTATTGATTCGTGCAATGAGCACACCGTTATACTGGCCAACTCCAGAGTTTGGCCCAGCAATACGGTTGTATGTCAGACCACCACCTTGCATCAAAGGCTGCCGCCATTCGGCTTCGAACCAGCCAGCAAAATCTGACCGGAAGGCTCGGGACTGAACGTCGTTACGGTTGTAATTAACGTTGTGACGCAAAGCGAACTGAGCACCGGTCGCAGTTCGTTTGCTCAACTCCACTCCGAAGTTACTGCCCGTTGCGATTGAAAAGGCTGGGTTGATCGCTTCGATATTCTGTCCAGGAATCACAAACGGGTTCAGTGGACGATCGACCTTGTTCCAAAACAAATTTCCGGTCGCTTGCGCATCGAACGCCGCCAAAGCTGCTTCGACACCCGCAACAGGATTAGACTCCACGATCGCGGGATTATAGTTTGTTACCGTTGCCGCTGGCGCTTGAACGACACTTCCTCCCAAGGACCGCAAGATGGTGCTATTGCTCATCGCGATCTGTAACGCTTCCGGCAACGTCAATTCCCACTTCGGCAATTCGGATGGGTTTTCAAAAGACATCGGCTTTTGAACACTGGTCACTTCGGGATCGAGATTGCTTTCGACATCGGGGTATTCGATTTGGGTTGCAAAGTTTTGGTAATACGATGTCGAAGGCTTGGTCGCAAAAGAGAATTTCTGCGATGTACAGCCGGGCGCAACGGATAATCCGATGCACACCCAAGCCAGTAACCGTCGTGTTGAATGACCGCACACCATTCCCGATACTCCACAGAAGCGTCCAAGAACGAACAAGCCGCTGCCAATGGCATAACAGTCTTGTTCGTTAGATTAGCTATCGGCGGAATAACCGAAGAAAGTAGAATACTCGATACAACAAGCTCGCGCGAAATTATCGGAGTTACCCGCATGAGCGGTAGCACCGTTAAGGTTTACCACGTCGTCGAGCTAAGATGCGACAGCTAGGTCGAGTTTGACGCCAAAACGACTATGCTTTGGAGGACTCACCAACTTCAGCACCGACGGATCGCGTCAGATACTGATATCCGCCAAAGAAGATGGCTGAAAAGAAAACATCACCCAAAATCGAGTTGCCGTAGAAGGGTAGGGCGGCGTAGTAGCACTGCAGCAGCCCCCACGAAGATCGTTCGTAATCGGATTCATACGTCAAATATGCACCGAAATTGCTAACCAAGAAAAAGACCAGGGAGTTCGCAACAGCGGCACCCATGATCGGTGCAACTCGGTCCCTGCCTCGCAGGACGTAACCAAAAATTGAGGCGAGAGCGAAGCCACCGTAGACAAACGCCATACCGATGGTGCTGTAGAAACCCATGCCGGGGACCTGCAACAGATGCCCGAGCCAATCGCTTGCAACCATGGCACCCACTGGGAGTAACCAAGCGGCCCAGCCTCTTAAGTAACAACCGGCAAACAGCCCTAAGGCTGCAACAGGAGCAAAGTTAGCAGGATGAGGAACGAATCGCAAAGCAATGGCGGCCACCAAAAACAACACCGCTACCCACTGCGAATAATCGTTTTTCGATCTCATTGCGCCCTTCTCTTTCCAGTCTTCACGTATTCAGGGATTTGTCCAAAAGTCCCAGAACAGTTGCTCCGGTCCATGATTTTGAGACATCATTTTGCTAATTGAACAGTTCACACAACCGACCATCGATCCGACGTCGGCGTGGGAGATCGATAACCTAACGGGAGGCAAGCAATCAAACAAGGGTTGATGAGGAATTGGGTAATAACGATTTTATTCAGTACCGAAGGGTCAGATTTACCCTGCCCCCTACAAGTACCACACCCCAATCAGCCTTCTGTACAAAAACCAACCAATACTCGAACTAGGCTTGCGGGTCATAACCCAAATTGGGTGATAACCATCGCTCCATGGTGGTTAACGACAAGCCCTTTCGTCGGGCGTAATCTTCAACCTGGTCATGGGTCAAGCGATCGACTGCGAAGTAACGCGCTTCAGGATGACCAAAGTACCACCCGCTCACACTGGCAGCTGGCCACATAGCAAACGACTCCGTTAAACTTACTCCGGTATGCTTGGTAGCATCGAGTATCTCGAAAAGCTTCTCTTTCTCGGTATGATCCGGGCAAGCTGGATAGCCAGGCGCGGGACGGATACCTCGGTAGCACTCATCGATCAATTCGTCGTTGCTCAGTTGCTCATCTTTACCATAGCCCCAATCGCGTCGAGCACGAGCGTGCAACATCTCTGCAAAGGCTTCCGCCAAACGATCTGCTACGCTTTTGACCAAGATCGAATTGTAGTCATCGTGCTGCTTTTCAAAGGCCTCGGCTAACTTGTCTGCCCCAAGTCCGGCCGTCACCACAAAGGCTCCGAGATAATCCTTCCTGCCAGAGTTAACAGGAGCAACATAATCGGCCAAACTTCTGAAATCGTTTTGGCCTTTGCGTTCCCATTGCTGCCTTAAAAACTGCAGTCGAGTCAGAACACCTTTTCGCGATTCGTCTGTGTACAACACAACCTCGTCGCCATCGCTGGCAGCGGGCCAAAAACCGTACACAGCTCTCAGCTGGAGAGAACCATCTCGCTCGATATCAGCGAGAATCTTTTTCGCATTGTCGTAAAGTTCTTTAGCCTCTTTACCGACAGCGGGGTCCTCGAAAATCTTGGGATATTTACCCTTTAGTTCCCACGCCATAAAGAACGGCGACCAGTCGATGTAGGGGACCAAATCGGAGATCTTCACATCATCCACAACTCGCACACCCGTAAAGCTGGGCTTGTCGATCGAGACAGTTTGCCAATCGGTTTGGAATTTTTTCTCTTTGGCATCAGCATAAGGCACCAGTTTGACTTGCCGCGCCTCGTAGCTCTCCACTAACTCCTTCTGCAACACGCGATTTTCTTTGGCGAAGCGAGCCATCGCCTCAGGATTGCACAGCTTCTCAACGACACCGACGCTACGGGAAGCATCCAGCACATGAACCACTGGATGTTGGTAATGAGGAGCAATTTTCACTGCGGTATGTTTAGCGGATGTCGTCGCTCCACCGATCAGCAAGGGAATGCTCATTCCAGCACGCTGCATTTCCTTGGCCACCTGAACCATCTCGTCGAGACTCGGTGTAATCAGACCCGATAACCCGATCACATCCACAGCTTCACGCTTCGCCGTTTCCAGGATCTTTTCGCAAGCGACCATCACTCCCATGTCGATCACTTCGTAGTTGTTGCAGGCCAAGACAACACCGACGATGTTCTTGCCGATGTCGTGCACATCGCCTTTGACAGTTGCCATCAGCACCTTGCCACGTCCTGATTGATGCTCAAGCCCTGCCGCCTTCTTTTCTTCTTCCATGTAAGGCATCAGATAGCCCACGGCTTTCTTCATCACTCGAGCGCTCTTAACCACCTGCGGCAGGAACATCTTTCCGGCACCAAACAAGTCGCCGACCACGCTCATACCATCCATCAGCGGTCCTTCGATGACCTCTAAACAGCGAGTCACCGACTGCCGGGCTTCCTCCACGTCAACTTCGATGTATTTATCGATACCCTTGATGAGGGCCTGCTTGAGTCTTTCAGAAACCGGGCTTTCGCGCCAAGTCAAATCTTCCCCACTTGCCTTTTGACCGCTTCCCTTGACCGTTTCCGCTAGAGCTAACAATCGTTCGGTCGCATCGGGGCGCCGATTGAGTAATACATCCTCGACTGCCTGACGAAGCTCCTTCGGGATATTTTCGTAAACCGCCAATTGCCCAGCGTTGACAATCCCCATGTCCATACCAGCGGCGATGGCGTGATATAGAAAGGCAGAGTGCATTGCTTCGCGGACCAAATCATTGCCGCGGAAACTGAAACTGATATTGCTTACGCCACCCGAAACTTTTGCTCCTGGACATACCTTTTTGATTTGCCGTGTCGCTTCAATGAAGTTGATCGCGTAGTTATTGTGCTCTTCAATACCGGTGGCGACAGTGAGGATGTTAGGATCGAAAATAATATCTTCTGGTGGAAATCCTGCTTTATTGACCAGCAAATCATAGGCTCGTTTACAAATGCGAACCTTTTCATCAATTTCCGTGGCTTGACCTTGCTCATCAAAAGCCATGACCACGACGGCTGCACCATACCGACGAATCGTTGCTGCCCGCTCAAGGAATAATTCCTCACCATCCTTCAAACTAATCGAATTGACAATCGATTTGCCTTGGGTGTTTTGCAGACCAGCTTCCAAGACTTCCCATTTGCTGCTGTCGATCATAACAGGCACGCTGCTAATATCGCGTTCACCTGCAATCAATCGCAGGAAGCGAGTCATCGCTTCCACCCCATCAAGCAGCGCGTCATCCATATTGATATCGATGATCTGCGCACCGTTCTGCACTTGCTGCCGAGCAACTTCAACAGCTTCCTCGAACTGTCCGTTACGTATCAATTTGGCAAAAGCTTTCGAGCCCGTAACGTTGGTTCGCTCACCGATATTGATGAACGACGACTCAGGACGCATCGTCAGCGATTGCGTACCACTTAAACGCGTAAAGATCGGAACTTGCGGCTCGCGATGGGGCGAGAGCCTCGCGACCCTATTGGCAATAGCATTGATATGCGCAGGTGTCGTTCCGCAACAACCGCCAACAATATTGAGCCATCCCTGCTCAGCAAATTCTCCAACCAAATCTGCCATCGCAGAAGGCCCGAGGTCATAGGCTCCCATTTCGTTTGGCAACCCAGCATTCGGATAACAACTGATGGCAACTGGTGCTATTCCTGCTAACTCTTTAATGAAAGGACGCATTTTCTCAGGTCCGAGTGCGCAGTTCATCCCCACACTCATCACCGGAAAATGCGAAATCGCATTCCAGAACGCTTCGACGCTTTGGCTGCTTACAAAAGTCACCCCCGCATCGGTAAACGTTCCGCTTACCATCACGGGAACATAACGACCTGAATCCTCATAATATTTACTAATCGCAAACAAACAGGCCTTGAGATTGAGGGTATCTATCACCGTCTCAGGCAGCAGGATATCGGCTCCACCCTCAACCAGAGCCTTGACCTGCGCGTAGTAAGAGTCGACCATCTCTTGATACGTCACGCCACGAAATGCAGGGTCTTCCGGGTTGGTAGAGATCGCAGTTTGTTTGGTTGTCGGCCCAATACTTCCGGCCACAAAACGCGGCTTATCTGGGTTGGCTCGATTGAATTCCTCTGTCGCTCGCTTCGCACATGCGACCGCCGCATAATTGATCTCCTGGACCAACTCGAGCGGCAAATCAAATTCGACCATCCCAATGGGACTGGCGCCAAAAGTATTCGTCTCAACAATGTCAGCGCCTGCCTCGAGATACTTACGATGGATCTCAGTCACCTTGTCAGGATGAGTAAGACAGAGAATATCCGTGAAGTTCTTTAGGTCTTTTGAATGGTCCGCGAACCTTTTACCGCGGATACCGGCTTCATCCAGTTTCAACTGCTGAACCATGGTTCCCATGGCTCCATCCAAGATCATGATCCGTTGTCGGCACAATTCCTCGATACTCGACAGTGGGCGGGAACGCTTCAACATATTGGCTCGTTCAATGCTTCAAGCAAAAAATAGTAAGGGATCTCAATGGACAGTCTTTTCCCAGGCACTAACCGCGAAAAGTTCAATTCCATCCACCAACATACTCAGAGAAATCGAAATGGGTCCTGCGGACACTTACAAACGAAGTACACCTACGCCACCCAAAAGGTAAACACGCGATCACTGCCATGCTTAAACCTGAAAGAGCGTTGACATACCTTGCGAAACCCAAAACCAGCTGCCAGACCCTCACACTAGGGGATTAAACATCATGTTCCCCAAGGCTTACCAGTCATCGATCGCAGGCCTGGTGCGACGGCCACAGCAGCAACTATCTTCCCAGAACTAGCGAAAACCGACAATCAGATATTGCCCTCACTTAGGGAGATTCTCTACATACGATTGGCGGAAGAGTTTGCCTGTTCTTCCCGTTTTGGAAAACGGGTGAAGAAATGTAGCGATTGTGACGATTATACAGTTAACCGATCGTCTATAAACGCGCCACGGGGAACAAAACCCCCTATAGGTGGCAATTAATTAGTTGCTACCTCCATACTAGGGAGCATAAAGCGATGCCACGGACGGCTCAGCCTGGAACCACAAATAGCTTGCGTCGACTTGCCGGACGCCGCACCAACGTTGTTGGTGGACCTCACTTGCCACTTCACAGCTCCGAAGAACCGCCAGTCTTGTTTCGACTGCCGGAAATTTCGCTTGCGGCCCATCCCCACCACGAGACAACTTCGGCTTCCGACTCAGCAACCGCTGCAACGACTCCACTGCCGCCTTCCTCGGAGCCTGCCATTGTTAGCTCCGTCAAGCATGACCTGGAGGAGTCACAACGGCAGATGCATTTGAGGCCTGCGCTGTTGAGGCTGGGCAGACACATGCGAGGAGCACACACACACACACACATGTGGCGTCT
>JAUMAI010000689.1:9336-9944 GCA_032116775.1 Pirellula sp.
AAAGTGGACAGAATGTATTCAATCATGTCGCTGGTGCAGTGACCGGTGCAGTAGCTGGCACGGTTGCCAATGGTGTTGCCATCGCCGGCAGCGCGCTTTCCGCAACACCCTTAGGCGGTGTGTCGAGCGTTAAACCGAGCTTTGCCTCTGCCTCAGCATCCCTTAATCCACACTTTGGCTCTACCGAATCGTATCCGATCGCTCAACCGACCACCCATCATCGCTCCACTGCCGAAGCAGTTGAAACAGAAACGCGTTCATGGTGGGAGCATTGGTCCAGTGGCATCATCCTAATGCTGTTGATTTTGGCATTAGTGACCGCTGGCATCGTAGCTATTCGCGATCCCAAGCGGACACTTAATACCAATCGCAGCATTGCCGACGACACTGAAGAGAATGTCAGCACTATGAACTCCAATGAGAGCGGCGTTCCTTCGCGATCGACGACTGACACCGCTAACAAACCAACCTTAGCCGACAATGCTGACGTGACAGTTCCTCCTAGTTCCGCTTCTTTGGGCCCAACACTATTGCCCGATCCAGGCACTGCTGTGGAAACAAACAGCGACAGCGATCCGGCCTTGAGTCCTACTCGCATCTTCACTTTG
>JAUMAI010000690.1:0-9188 GCA_032116775.1 Pirellula sp.
CTCACAAGCAGAAGATAATTGCGTCAAACTCTGGAAGGAGTTGATGCCGATTGCCGAGAAACATAAGGTGCAGTTGTGCTTAGAGCATTTAAATACCCGGGATGATTCGCACCCCATGAAGGGCCATCCTGGTTATTTCGGTGATGACATCGAACGCTGCATTCGACTCATCCAACGAGTCGATTCACCCCACATGAAGCTTCTGTTTGACATCTACCATGTGCAAATTATGCATGGTGATGTGATCCGACGCATTCGTAAATATCACCCTTGGATCGGTCACTATCACACTGCCGGCAATCCAGGTCGTTGCGAAATCGACGAGAATCAAGAAATCCAGTATCCCCCTATCCTTCGAGCCATTCTAGAGACTGGCTACACCGGATACGTGGCTCAAGAGTTCATTCCAACCTGGAAAGATCCCGTGGCCTCTCTGCGACACTCCGCTGAGGTTTGTGATATCTAATCGAAGTCTCGCAAGTAATACCGAAATAGCTTGGCTGACTCGATATTGAGAGGTGACAGGTTGCTTATCAACTTGCACCTAAAAGCCCCCGCGATCCCAGGCTGTCTTGCCGGAAATGATTTTTTGGGATTTTAATTCCTGCGTCTTTTCGCCTCAGCAGGGGGTGTTGGGGGAGTCAGAAAAACAGAAAAGAGCATTTTTTCGGAAAAACGCTGAACGGTTTGATGCATCCCGAAGTCTATCTTCGTACGGCGTCTTAACCACCACTAGCCCCTCCGCTAGCCACCCAGAGCAGCGCCGGCAGGGACTCCGGTGCCCGGTTGGGGTTGCATAAATTACGGCCTGAAGGGAACTTAGGTTAACTCAGTGGCGTCGAAATTTGGTAAAGCTGATTCTAGTCGACTGCAGGTGATGGCCGAAAAATGCCCCTGTAGCCAAGCGATTTCTTAGCTTAACGCCTCAACCACCTAGCGTGGCACCAAAGTTAGCATTTCGCTAGCTGACGTAATTTTTCGATTTGTTTCGTTTACCTTTCGCACTTTCTTCACGAAGGGAACGTACTGCCTCAATAAGCCTTTGCAGAAGACCAACCATGTCACACACTACCCCCGAAAATACTAACCAACCACTAACGCCCGCGGATTTTGCGGTGCTCGGCTTGCGGTTTTCGGAGGCTCGAACTGCCGTCATACGTAAGGCAGCACGTCAAACGAGCCATAAGCTGCGTGCCAATGAGATCGAGGTTGATTGCGATAGCGACCAGGCAGCTGCAAATATTGCCGAGGTTGCGATTGCGACCTACCGCATTCTGGATCCCCGTCGTCGGCGAAAATTCTGGGAGCGACTGAACCTCAGCCTGGGTGTTTGCTGGGAAGATGAGACAACCGAGCGAAAGCGTGCTGCGCCCTGGAAATTACCTGAACTTCCGATGGCAACGTCGAAGGATCTCTCTTCCGATTCCAGTCAGGACTTCAACGTCTGCGGTTAAGGAAAGTATCTCGGCATTCCTTGCTGGTGATCATTCCTTTGCTGATGATACTGTGGCCCAGTAGAGCCACCACTCTGACCAGTACGACCAATGCGATAGATTCGCCAGTTCATCTCTTGTTGGTCTGTAGAACCGAAGACCCCGAGGATTTTGTTGCGCACCTGGGGCTTGGATTTATTATCCGCTGCTTGCACTGGAGCATCGCAGCTTCCCCCTGCCAGCACTCGCAGCTCTCGAGTTTTGAGCGATTTTTGCCAGCTAGTCGCTCGGCATATAATACGAACACTTAGCTTGAGCCACTTTTTGTCTGGAGTCACCGGTGAATTCTTCATCTTCCTCGCGTCCTACCACGTTAGCCGAACTTCGACAAAGCGGATGGCAAAGTAAATCCGTCAAACAAGAAATCCGCGACAACTTTATGCGGATGTTAGCTCAGAAAGAAACTCTCTTTCCTGGAATCATCGGCTATGAAAACACAGTGATTCCAGAGATCAATATTGCCCTGATCGCCGGACATGACCTCTTATTCCTCGGAGAAAAAGGACAAGCAAAGAGTCGCTTGATGCGTTCCTTGATACGCTTTCTCGATCCCGAGGTTCCTTATCTTGATATTCCTGGGATCCCTATTCACGAAGATCCTTATCGCCCGATCACGACTCAAGCCAAACAATTCTTAGCGACGCACTCCGAAGAAGAAACACCAATTGCGTGGTGGAAAAGAGAGGATCGTTATGCCGAACGCTTAAGCCCAGGTACGAAATTCGCAGATATCATCGGCGAAATCGATCCTTCCAAACTAACTGGCGGCGTCAGTATGAGCGCCGAAGAGGCTTTGCATTTTGGTTTGATTCCAAGGATGCATCGCGGAATATTTGCGATGAACGAATTACCCGAACTCGATGAATTGGTTCAGGTTGGCTTGTTTAATATTTTAGAAGAACGCGATGTCCAAATTCGCGGTTACCCTATTCGCTTTGACCTCGATATCTTTATTCTCTTCTCCGCAAACCCGTCCACCTACAATCGCAGCGGCAAAGTCATACCACAACTCAAAGACCGAATTGGCTCTATCATCCAAACCCATTATCCGCTCGAACGGGACTTGGGAATTCAGATGATTCAACAAGAAGTTGGTCTTGAACTCGGCGGCGAATATCCAGTTCAAGTCCCCTACTTCATGTCCGAGATCATCGAAGAAATCACGATACAAGCCCGCAAAAGCAAATTTATCGATCAGAGCTCTGGCGTCTCCGCACGATTTAGCCTCTCCAACTATCGCACGATGCTTGCCAGCGCTCGTCAACGCGGCGTAATGCACCAAGAAAAGCCTGCTGTTCCACGCATCAGTGACCTGGGACATCTGTATTCATCATCGCTCGGAAAATTAGAACTTGATTTGATGGGTAGCCATCAAATGAATGAGAAACAAGTCCTTGATTCCTTGGTTGCTCAAGCCATTAAAATTGTTTTCGAGCAATATGTAGAAGAGTATGGCCTCTCCGAAATCGCAGACATCTTCTCGAAAGGTGTACGCGTCGAAGTTGGTGACCAGCTTCCCAGTCGTGATTATGCCAGTCGCTTGCGTAACATACCTCCCATCTGGAATAAAGCCTTCGAGGTAAACGCTGCTGAAAGCGAAGCTATCCGAGCCTCCTGTGTCGAATTTGTATTAGCTGGTCTCTATGCATCTGATCGAATTAGTCGTCACCAGAAGCATGGAAAAATAGAATATCAAACTTAGCCATAAGCCGAAGTGCGCTCGCTGGCACTCGCGCGATAAAGCCGTCATGAATTCATCGCGCCGGCAACGACAACAAACTACCGTGACAGCAGCCAACGCCTTACTCATTTGACCGACTATCGCCCACTAGGAGCATACGAGACATGTCTGACAAACCAACGGTTGGTGGCGTGATACATGTCTACCAGAAGTATGATCCCCTTCAGTTCCCCAGCCCTACGGCTGATCCGCCTGATCTAGTTTCGCCAGCAATGGAGCATGCGTTGATGTATGGTCAACGTCGACCATTGACCGAAGAGGAATTAGCGCGAGCCATTCGACTCGATCCAAGTCAGATCGCCGGGCTAGGTCCATCAATCGAGTCACTGCGAGCGATCCTCGAAGAGCGCAAACGTCGAATACTATCTACCTACGAAACCGATAGTGTCGAGAAAAAAGCCCGAAAGAATTTTCACAAGACCTCCAAGAATGCCAATCCCCCGGACAAGTTGAGAGTGCCCTACCGCCAAGCGGTGGAAGAAAAGCAGATCTACGATCTGGAGCGTCTCTGGTATCGTATCGGCAATGATCAGGATCCTTTCGCCCGTCAATTGGTTCACGTTATCGAACGGCTTGCAGAACAAGTACAAATCGAAACGTTGATTTCGAAATATAACTTCACTGGCAAACAGTCGATGACTGTTCCAGAAGCTATCGAAATCAAAAAAGAACTCGAACAAATCGATGAATTGCTGAAGCAATTAGCCGAAGCCGAGAAAAGTGCTCAAATTGCACTTATCGACATGGAAGCCCTCTCTCAGTTCGTACCTGAAGGAGATCTGAATCAACTCAATGAAGTGCGTCGCCAAATTGAGAATTTGATGCGCGAGATCGCCGAGCGACAGGGACTCTCCAGCGATGGCCAAGGTGGGTTTCAATTAACACCTCAGGCAATGCGTTTATTCCAAGGTCGTTTGCTGGAGAAAATATTTAGTCAATTACAGCCTTCTCGTTCAGGACGACATACCGGACGAATCATCGGTGATGGCGCTGTTGAATTACCATCTACCAAAGCATACGAATTCGGCGATAGCTTGGCCAACATGGACGTCACTCAAAGCGTGATCAATGCCATGCTCAAACGGCCCGACCAGCAACCGCTCAGACTACACAGCGATGATATCGAAGTGCATCGCACGCGTAATTCACCAAAGTGCGCCACGGTTGTCATCATGGATATGAGTGGATCGATGCGACATGACGGGCAATACATCAATGTCAAAAGAATGGCGTTGGCCCTTCAAGGCTTAATCACACGCGAGTACCCAGGTGACTTCCTGCGATTTATCGAGATGTTTACCTTCGCAAAACTTCGTGCACCGGGTGAAATCATCAATGTCATGCCCAAACCAGTCACCATTCATGACCCTTGGGTACGCCTTAGAGCTGACATGAGTCGAGATGACATCAGCGAAAATCAGATCCACCCACACTTCACGAACATTCAGCATGCACTGCAACTCGCTCGCCAGAACCTCGCGACTGTCGATACGCCTAATCGCCAAATCATTTTGATCACGGACGGTCTTCCCACAGCTCACTTCGAAGGCCAGCATCTTTTTATGCTCTATCCTCCTGACCCGCGCACGGAAGCTGCCACCATGCGAGAAGGTATGCAGTGTGCACGCGACGGAATCGTGATCAATATGTTTCTTATCCCCAGTTGGTCACAAACAGAAGAGGATATTCGTTTCAGCTATCGCCTGGCTGAATCGACGAAAGGACGTGTATTTTTCACCGCTGGACGCGATCTCGACCGCTTTGTGGTGTGGGATTATGTTCAAAGAAAGCGGGATATAATCTCCTAAGTACGTCCCACGCCCCCCTACAACCGATACGCCCCTCACCACCACCGCAACCAGAACCACAATCTCTTCGCAGACGGCAAATATTCACTAGACGGCAAGCTCGACGCTGAATCTGGTGTAAGTTTCTGCAGGAACCAAATTGGTTCAAAGTCCTGCCCAAAAGAATTTTGTGAGGGTTTTAACTGTGTCGAAGACAACAACCGAGGACGTGTCACTTCCGATGGATCGACGAAATACAGATCGCCGAAAAAATGCGGAAGGCACTGGCCCGGATGGCGTCGATCGCCGCAAGAAGAGCCGCCGCCGCCAAATCGACCCGACCACCTGCGAACGCGATTACAGCAACGATGAAATCGAGTTCATGCACGCCCTTGATCATTACAAACGAGTTAACGGACGAATGTTCCCCACCTGCAGCGAAATCCTCGAAGTCATTCGCGGCTTGGGTTACTCCAAAAACCAGGAACAAGCCATCTAATTGCTGGCTGCAGTCCTAAAACCGATCTTGCTCCGACCGGCCCTTTTTAGCTAATGTCCCAAATCATCGTGGACATTATCGAGGGCCGGAAAATGCAACTTCATCCTATTCTCCATCGCAGCTGCCTTATGCTGGCATTAGGCATGCTATCAATTTCGAGTGGCTGTCGATGGGCTAGTTCCGGCCAGAATACATTGGGTGCCCGACTCTATCAGGAAGGTCGGTACGCTGAAGCCCTTCAGCAATTCCAAGCCGCCCAAACCGCTGATCCCACCGATCCAGACTCGTATTACAACCTGGCAAGAACCTATCATCAGCTCGGCGTTTCGCAGAAAAATAAAGCGATGACCGATCAAGCCGAGGCTCTTTATAACCAATGCCTCGATCTCGCTCCCCAGAATGAAGATTGCTATCGAGGTCTGGCCGTCTTGCTCTGCGAAACCGATCGTTCGGATAAGGCCTTTACGCTTTTGAAAAACTGGGCACAAACCAATCCGCAGTCCGCCGATGCTCGTGTCCAGCTCGCGCGTCTCTATGAAGAAACAGGACAAGACAAGGTTGCTGAGAAGTATCTTGACGAAGCCTTAGCACTCGATCCGACGAGCGCCGAAGCCTGGGCAGCCAAAGGTCAAATGCGAGAAAAGCAGGGCGAGTATGCGCAAGCAGTCCAAAATTATTACCAGAGTTTGTCGGTTAATAAGCTTCAACCCGAACTCGCGCAGCGCGTTGCATCGCTGCAGGTGCGTATGGCCCAAAATGCAATCACACCAGCGGGCGTGACGAATCCTGCGACCGGTACTCGTACCGTCCAGAACCCCAGCACCCCACCTAACTCACCACCAAGATATTAATTTTGGGGTTAGCGCGATGCAGATGCATCTCCTGTCTGCAGAACAATCCCGAAAGATTATCTTCGATACTGTTCGCTCACGGCCAAACCGATATTGCGAACGTCAGAGCCCTAGCTTCAAGACTTGCTGAGCGATCACTGGAACGCAAAATACTTTCTTCGCGCCCTCGAATTGCTGTCAGCTTATTGTAACCAAGTCGGCAAAACCCCAACTGGCGGTAGCTCTATCAGTTCAACCCGATCAATAGGATCGATAGCTTGAACTTGCTCAATCGCCTGTGGTGGCGGGAAGCTATCTAGGTTCAGCACACCGATTGCATGGCCACCTGGTTGCGAGGATGCTCGCCCAACTGCCATCTGACCGATATTAACCTGATGCTGCCCGAAGATCGTACCAACTCGTCCGATGATACCTGGCACATCGCGATGCACGAACAAGAATAGATTGCCATCTAAGTAGGCTTCTAGACGGAAATCATCGATAAGAATCAAGCGTGGCATATTGGTACCAAATACAGTACCTGCCGCTTTGACACTTCGACCTGCGCCGCTAACTTCAGCCGTAATAGAACTGCTAAAGGCACCTTTCTCAGACGATCTGCTCTCGCTCAATTCAATTCCACGTTCACGCAATAACAATTCCGCGTTAATGATATTAACGCCTTGATCCATAGCGCGTTCGAGCAAGCCAGCGCAGAATGCTGAAGACAGCAGTTTGGTATCTCGTTCGGCCATTTCGCCGCGATAAGTTAAATGACAGGCAGACATTCCACCACCATGCCACTGCGACATCATCAGACCGAGGCGATAAGCGACATTCAAATGACCTCGCATCGCATCCAATGTTTTAGGATCGAGTGCCGCCACATTGACTGCATGGCGAATCTCGCCAAACTTGAAGAACTGAATCAATAACTGGATACCTTCAATGGCCACCTGAGTCTGAGCTTCTTCAGTGCTAGCGCCCAAATGCGGTGTGCAAACAACGCCCGGCATGCCAAAAAGTGGGCTATTGGTGCAAGGCTCTTCTTCAAAAACATCCAGAGCAACGCCGCCGAGTTTTCCACTCTTCAGCCCTTCGACCAAAGCCTTCTCATCGTAGATACCACCGCGTGCACAGTTAACCAGTCGCGCTCCGGGGCGCAGCATCTCGATTTCCTTGGCACCGATCAAATGATTGGTCTCATTGGTCAGCGGAGTATGTACCGTTAAATAATCAATCTTAGGCAACATCGCATGAACGGTTTCTGTTCGTTCAATGCCAAGCTTTGCGGCTTGCTCTTCGGTCAAGAATGGATCATAGGCAATCACTCGCATCCCGAAGGCGAGCGCTCGTGTAGCCACTTCGCGTCCGATGCGACCGAAACCGACCACGCCTAGGGTCTTATCCGCCAATTGATTTCCCATGTAGGACTTGCGGTCCCACTTACCCTGACACAAGCTGTTGTAAGCAGGGGCGATGGCTCTGGACAAAGCCAACATCAAAGCGAAAGTATGTTCGGCCGTGCTGAGTGTATTCCCAGCGGGCGTATTCATAACAACGATACCGAGTCGTGTAGCTGCATTTTTATCAATGTTGTCGGTACCGACCCCGGCTCGCACAACCGCTTTCATACGGCGGTTACCTTCCAAGGATTCCGCCGTGATTTTCACTCCGCTTCTAACAATCGCACCATCACAATTAGCTAGTGCAGTTCGTAGTTCTTCACCTTTAAGACCGGTCTTGATTTCGAACTCAAAATCAGCCTCCTGCTTCAACAAGTCGAGACCTTCTTGTGCGATTGGATCCAGAACGAGAATCTTGTACTTAGCCATATCGAACTTTTCTTCTGTTAGTTAATGTTCACTGACCAGCAACAACGCTGCACACGACGCCAACGACTTCTACCTTAACGCGTTTTTGCAAACTCTGTCATATAATCGGCGAGGATATTAACACCCTCGATTGGCATCGCATTGTAAATACTAGCTCGGATCCCACCGACACTTCGATGGCCTTGGAGACTATCCAGTTTGCGTGTTGCAGCACCACTCAAAAAGGCTTTTTCGGTTTCTTCGTTCGGCAAGCGGAAGGTTACATTCATTAACGAACGATCTTCTTTGGCCGCATGTCCCTGATACAGATTGGGGTACCTATCAACAATATCATACAGAATTGCAGACTTGCTTTGATTCAATTGGTGCATCGCTGCTAAGCCGCCGATTTCCTTCTCTAGCCATTGAGCGACTAAGCCAACGACATAGACACCGAAAGTCGGCGGTGTATTCCACAGGGAATTTTCTTTCGCGTGCGACTTATAGCTTAAATAACCAGGTAGATTTTCCTGCGATCGTTCCAGCAAGTCTTTGCGAATAATCACAACCGTGACCCCAGCAGGACCAGCGTTCTTTTGCGCACAGGCATAGACGACGCCATACTTTTCAATTGGGATCGGGCGATACAGGAAATCGGAAGAGCTATCGCAAACCAGCGGCACATTACCGGTGTCTGGTTCATTTTGAAATTGCACACCCTGAATGGTTTCGTTGCTGGTGATGTGCACATAAGCTGCATCCGGGCGGATCGTGTACTCACTCCCCTTAGGAAGATGATTGTAATTATCCTTCTTACCGTCCCAGATAACCTCGACACTGCCTTCTTTCTTCGCTTCTTCAATGGCATACTTGCCCCAGGAACCGGTGACAATGTATTGCGCTGGTCCGGGAGCACCGCGCAACAGATTCATGGCTACCATCGAGAACTGCAAGCGAGCACCACCTTGCAAGAACAGCACTTCGTAATTGTCGGGGATCGAGAGCAAACGACGCAGCGAGGCTT
>JAUMAI010000691.1:0-6099 GCA_032116775.1 Pirellula sp.
CTTCTCCCACTGGCCGATCAAGGCTTACAGGATGGCGGCCAATGTCCATGATGCGGCGCACTTCTTCCAGTGGTAGTTCGATCTGAGCCGATATCTCTTCGATGGTTGGGTCGCGTCGCAATTGCTGAGTTAAGCGTTTTTGAATCTGACGCAAACGACTCAGCACATCAATCATGTGAACTGGAATGCGAATGGTACGTGCTTGGTCGGCGATAGCTCGTGTGATCGCTTGACGAATCCACCACGTTGCATAGGTTGAGAACTTGAATCCACGGCGATATTCGTACTTGTCCACCGCTCGCATTAAACCTGTGTTACCTTCTTGGATCAAATCCAAGAATGACAGCCCGCGGTTGCGATATTTTTTAGCGATCGAGACAACCAGTCGAAGGTTACCACTGGATAGTTCCCGTTTGACGTTTTCGTAAGCTTTGAAGTACTTACGAAATTCCTCGCAACGGGCCCGTAGGACGCGTGGGCTCTCGTGGGTTAGTAAAATCAGTTGACGATACTCACGCTGAAGTTTCTCACGCTCTACATAGGAGAATGCTTGCTCAGCAATGACCTTCAAGCGACGTTGGATGGCTTCCATGCGATCGGCGAAATGTTCTAACTGTCGCATTAATGGTTGAACTCGGCGAGAGCGTAAACTGAGTTCTTCCACCAAGACTAAGCACTTGTTGCGACGTCTCACATATCCGCGAATCAACTGCTGCTTGCGGGTAGCGGTTGTGCTGCGGCGCACAATATCCAGGAACGCCTTGCGGTTCTGCTCCAGCAAGCGATCCAGCGTTTTGAGGTTGTGGGGCATGCGAGCCGTAATTTGCTCTTTGGTTAGATTCTCCGTGAGCGAAACTTTGATCGTGCGATCGAAAGGCAATTGTCCTTGATGAACCTTCTTCAGGATCTCGACGGTTTGTCGCATCGCATAATCGCTGCTTAACACTGCTTTACGGAAACGTTTGCGATTGATCTCAATTTTCTTTGCTAACGAGATTTCTTCTTCTCGGCTGAGCAAAGGAATCTCGGACATTTGGCTGAGGTAAAGCCTGATAGGATCGTTGGTTAAGCGTGGCGTATCGGTGCTGCCGAGTGTTCCCTCTTCTTTGCTTCCTGTCATCTGAGTGCCTGCAGGTCGATTGGGGTCGCAATCAACCAGCTCGATACCATGTTTGTCCAGGACGCTGAGAAGTTTGTCCAAATGATCCGAACTAAAGCCTTCATTGGGCAAATAATGATTGACCTGTTCGTAGGTCACAAAGCCTTGATTTTTTGCCTGTTCTACCAAGGTCTGTAATTCAATATCCATCGGTTCCACAATCGAACTCCTTTTCGATGCAGTTTGCGCCAATAGCGCGGATAAGGGCGGGAAATCTTTGTTTGCGACATGCGACCTGTATTTCGATTCACTTCAAACCTGCTGTATTGCGGGAGGTTACGCACGAGCGGCCGGCTCCTGCCTGGGCGCTGGCGTACTGCCGTCAAGTTTGGGTCTTACCTCAGGATGGTGAATCTTCTGTACCGATCGTTTTTACCGTCAAGCCCTGTCGCAGTTGAGCTTGCCGAATTAAATCTTGCAATACGTCTACAGCCTCTTCGTCTGACAGTTTTGCCTCCTCTAAGGTTCGAATAATTTCCTGTTGTGTTTTGACAACGACTTGTTCGTTCAGGCGATCCAGTAAGGCTTGTAAGCGATGATAAGCTTCCATTGGCTTTCGCTGCGCTTTTCGCAAACAATCCTCTTCCAGCGACACCAAGACATTTTTGAGCGAAGGATCTTCTGTGTTAGCAACTACCGAAGAGAAGTCTAACGAGTGCCCCTCCATCTCCAATCGCTGGTAAATGGCCAATAATTCTCGAGCACAATCGCTGTTAAGTTGATTAGGGTCAATTCGTTCAAGAGCTAGCGGAGCGAGGTCAGCTTGCAATATCAGAATCTCAAACAGCTCACGATCGAGCCTCGCTAAATCATTGAATCGATAGTTTTTGGCGGCAGGAGCAGCAGTAGGGTTATCTGCTTTCAGCCAGCGAGCCGCTTCGGTTTGCGGCTTGTCTCGCAATTGCTTCAGGCGTTGTCTCAATTCGGGTTCGGCAACCTGAAAATGACGCGCTAGACGATTTAGTAATTGATTTTGGCGCAGTTGCATCGCATCGTCCGCCATCATCGCTTGTCGCGGTGCTAGAGCAATAGTGGCGAGGATATCTTCCAGGGCTTTGTTAGCGCGATGGGTGTCCAGCAACGGATCAAAGCCACGACACGAAACACGAATCTTATGTTCTAACGCATCGATCGCTTCATCGACTAAGGCGGTAAAGGCTTCGGCTCCTTGTTGCAATAAATAGTCGCAAGGATCCAAGCCCGCAGGTAACGTCAAAATTCGTAAATTCATCTGGGCGGCGACAAATAATTCCAAGACTTCGTTGGTGCGTCGCTGCCCTGCTTCATCACCATCCAGCACCAGGATGACTTCATCACAGAAGCGTCGTAGCAAGCGGATATGGCCGCTGCCTAAGGCCGTACCGCATACGGCAACTGCGTTTTGTACTCCATGTTGATGGGCCATCATCACATCGGTGTAGCCTTCCATCACCAACGCTCGTCGACTTTTGGTAATCATGTCGCGAGCCATATCTAAACCGAACAATTGGTGGCTCTTGGAATACAAGCGTGTTTCTGGCGAATTGATGTACTTGGCTGCTTCGGTTGAGCCAGGCAGGATACGCCCACCCACTGCGATCGTTTGGCCTTGAGGATCTCGGATCGGAAACATTACGCGTTCGCGGAAACGGTCGTAACGCGAACCACGTTCGCTACGTCCCAGGAATCCGGTTGTTTCCAGATATTGAGGATTGATATTGGCTGCTTGAGCGCGACGTTGGAGCCAATCCCATCCGCTTGGAGAGTAACCAACCTGAAATTTCTTCAGTATCTCATCTTTAAGACCACGCTGATCGAGATAAGTTCTAGCTCGCTCCGCTTCAGAACTTTCACGCAAGCACTTTTCATATTCTTGGCACGCCCAAGTTACCGCTTGATAGAGTAGTCGCTTATCGTCCGGTGAGAGTGAAGGCTTGCCACCCTTCCCTGCTTCTTCCAGCGTGATGCCAGCCCGTTCGGCCAACATGCGGAGCGCCTCTGGGAAGGTGATCCCTTCGCGTTGCATCGTAAAGCTAAAGACATCGCCGCCGATGTCGCAGACCCAGCACTTCCAGGTTTGACGCTCTGGATTGACTTGCAAGCTTGGGCGTCGGTCATCGTGCCAAGGGCAGCGAGCAACGTATCCACGCCCATTTCGGCGCAGATCAAGACTGCTCCCCACCAAATCGACAATGTCGACGGCGCGGCGAACGCGTTCTTTTATTTCTTGATCAATAATGAAGGACACCGGCACCTCCTGTGGCATTCAGGTTGGAAGAGCGGGAATCCTTCCCATTCCAAGACCCTGGCCGCAGTGTCACTTCGTCTGGGAAAAATTCCCAGCCGAACACAACGCCTCCTAATTCGTTATGCCCGGGTTATTTCTAACACGGCCCGGATGATAGTCATGCCCACGCTGCGGCGTCAACGTCGAAATCCGAACGCTCGATTCTTCCATTGTTTCCCTCTCCCCGCAATACGAAAAGTTCGTTTACAAAAATTGATGCCTATTTCGCTTCCTCGGTACAGGGGCTTTGGCATTCTGCGGTATTTCGGCCAAGCTAGGAGTGCATTCCTATACTTCTGTTGGTGACCTTTTGGACAGTTGTTGTGTCTTCGTCTCTTCGATGGCGTCGACAGGCAACAGGGGGTGAGGACAAAGAAGAGTTGATCCGTTATTCTTGGAAAGCTGTTGCTGGGGATCGCTATCGCCGGTTCTCGTCCACCGGAGACGGAACGGCTGGGGCTTCGATAGGGTTCGAAAATGGCATAAGGCGCTCGACGCTGGGCTGCGAAAGTCCGTAAGTCCGGCAGCTCGTCTGCCAGGTCGACTCGCCCTGGAGAGACGTGTCGGCTGAGCGATGAAGTGACAACGGATCAAGTCTGCCCCCGCGATTCGCGAAAACTTGCTGAACTTAGTAAATGAAATGAGCTGAGCGAGTACCTGTCACATCGCTCGTCGGACGATGGGCGGTGTTAATGCTGAGCTGCAGACAGATTTTGTGATCGCTAACACGTGTTATTGATGATTAAGTGAGAATTAGGATTCTCTATGGCAACAATAGTTGATACGCAAGTGTTTTATCGTCCCCAAAACGAGAACTTAAAATTTTTACCGGAAGGGCCCTATGCGCTTCAGCCGGAAAGGTTTTCTTGGGTGGCTATTCAACATGCGGCGGATGCTCGCAATGGTTCTCTGTGTGTTTTGGATATGAAAACCAAAACGAACTATTCGTATCCATTGCCAGGAAGACCCGGTTTCGCCTTTCCGACCAATCAGCCCAATCGATTTGTCATTGGTATGGAAAGATCGTTGGGGATTTTCGATACTATCGAAAAGAGTTGGACCCCTTTCTGCACAGGCATCGATGCCGATGTCGAAAATACGATTATCAATGATGGTTTAGTGTTTGACGGAAATTTGATCTTTGGAACCAAAGATCTCGAGTTCAAAACTCGTAAGGCGGGTTTGTATTTGTGGCGTGCTCGTGATCAAAAGTTGATTGCTTTGCGACGCGATCAGATCTGTAGTAACGGCAAAGCGGTGCGCAAGCTGGCTGATGGGTCCTGGCAATTAATCGATATCGATTCTCCCACCAAACAGATTGTCGGTTACAAGCTTGATATTGAGAATGGTACCATTTCTGAGCCAACTGTTCTGGTTGATCTTACCAGCGATTCTTCGGTGCCTGACGGTATGATTCTTACTCCCAATGATCAGTATTGCATTGTGAGTATGTACAATCCCAATCCTGCTGAATGGGGTGAGACACGAGAGTATCGACTCGCCGATGGGAAGCTATGTCGAGTTTGGCGCACTCATGGCTCACCGCAGAATACATGTCCTCAACTGGTGATGCAGGATGGAAAGGTTCGCCTGATTATTACGACGGCAATCGAGCATATGCCCGCGGAAAGGCAAGCGGCCTCGCCCGAGGCTGGTAACTTGTTTTGGGGCGAAACCCCCTTTGATTCGCTCTCCGAGTGTCCTGTATTTCCGGAACCGAATTAGTCTGGAAAAATTGGAGATGGGTGGTTCCTAAGCTTTCATCGAAAGCTCCGTTTCACAGCCGCTATTGCTAGTTGTAGTTGTCATGAATCAAAACGCTGCAGATACCAACCGAGAGTCAAATGCCGAAGGACCGCAGGTCTTTCAAGTAGGTTGTACGTTGGATGGAATTGAACCACCTGTGTACCGAATGATACAGTTGCGGGATTGCAGCTTGGCGAAGCTGCATGAAATTCTGCAAGCAGCGATGGGGTGGCAGGATCGTCAACTGCATTACTTCGAGATCGAAGGGCGCGAATACACCGCCGATCGAAAGGCGATGGGGGAATTCGAGTGGGAAAACGCTCACAAGATTAGCCTGGGTCAATTGTGGAAGAAAGGTATCAGCGAATTTAACTACATTTATGACATGGCCAACAATTGGGTCCATTCCGTCGTAATCCAAGGACCTGAACCACGTGAACCGAAAACTTACTATCCCTGTTGTGTCGAAGCGGAAAGAAGTTGTCCCATTGAGCATTGTGGCGGTCCTAAACAATTTGAACAGTTGCTACTAGCTTGGGGAAAGCCGAGTCATCCGCTCCATCAAGTGGCCTTGCAGCGTTTAGGCCCAGGATTTGAACCAGAGCTCAAATCGCTCGATGCAATCAACGACAAGCTGCGCAGGATCCGAAATTAGCTAGAGGTGATGCCCCAACAACGCTAGGGCGTTCCATCTGCTCCGCCGAGGGCTGAACTCAAGCACCGGCTGCCGTGAGAGCCGCGTGGCAAATTATTCTTGATTGGCTCTTAAGAGAGACGGCTGTTTTGCGGTTTACTCCGAGAAGTTGTGGCGAACGGAAATTGTTCCGGAATGGTTCATTTCAGTTGTGTTTCGCCTCCGAGTTGCTGGTCTTGCTTGCCACCGATGGTAAGAAAATGCTTATCTTACCCCCCAAGGTATGCTGGGTTT
>JAUMAI010000692.1:0-15108 GCA_032116775.1 Pirellula sp.
TGTGCCCTGACGAATTTGTGCCCGGCAGTCGACACATGCTTATTCTCGATGCCTTCAGATGTATCGATCGTCAAATAAAGTTAATTTTTACCGGCGAGAGTACATCTTCTGATTATGCAGATAAGGTTAGAAAACTCATTGAGGAGTTCGATTTAGCGGATCGTGTTAAGATAGATGAGAGCAATCGATATCAGAGTGGTGTGGACCTCACATTGCAGCAAGCCCTTGCAGTGGTATCGATGTCTGCGGAGAACGATCCATATGGATTTAATACCTCGGCTGCGTTCCAGGCAGATAAGGCGCTTATAACGACATGCGATTCTCCAGCAGTTGCTAACCGTATCCGTTCGGGCGTTAATGGCTGGGTTTGTGATCCTACGGTGAATGATTTGGTTGTTGCTTTCGAGCGTGTGGTGAAGGATCGGAGTGGCTGCGAAGAGTTGGGACGGACTGCAGGCGCTGCTTGGCGAAGCAGTGGAGTGCGTTGGGATAGTACTATCGAAAGGCTACTGTCGTGAAAATAGCCTGGTACACTCCATTCTCCAAAAAGTCCGCAATTGGAAGGTTTAGTAGAGACGTTGTCTCTTCATTGCGACGCAATGGACATACCGTCGTAGTCGTTAGGAGCGAGACAGCGCCAAGTAATTTTGCTAAAGACGATATTCAGGAATTCGATGGCCAAGTTGAGTGGGCATCTGCATTGAATAATAGGCTTGAGGAGTTTCTTGAGGCATTTGATTTGGTTGTTTACAACCTGGGGGACAATTATCTCAATCATGCATGGTGCGTTCCCCATCAAAATCGTCATCCTGGTATAACGATTTTGCACGATTTCTATTTGCACAATCTGCTCAACGGATGGATAGAGGGTAATCGTGCATCTGGGCTTGATTATGGCAGTGTGCTCTTGCATGAAAATGGTGAAGATGCATCTGCGTGCTACCAGAGCGTGTGCGAAAATCAGGGAAAGAAAGAGTGGTTGCAGGTTTACTCCCACCGTTACCCTGTTATTGGTTTTTCTATGCAAAAGACCTTGGGTATCGTGACGCATTCGGCGTTTTATAGGCAGTTATGTAGCGAAAGACTTGGGTGTCCTACTATTACAATACCCCTCGCGTTCCATGGGCTGTTACCAGTTCCAGTTAATCCTGAACGAGATAAATCAGAAAAACAGAGTAAATATCGGTTGATTACAATCGGCCATGCTAATCCGAATAAGTGCTACGAATCTATTATTTGTGCCCTGGGTTCCGACGAAGAGCTAGCGGCGGTTTGGGAGTATCGAGTTGTAGGTTCGGTAGCAAAGGATTATCAAGAACGCCTTTCTCAGCTGGCCAAGCAGGCAAAGCACGCGGTGTCCGTAGTTTTTACTGGCGCGGTACATGATCAACAACTCCAGGAAGAGTTGGCGATTTGTGATGTTATAGCCTGTCTCCGGAATCCTGTATTTGAAGGGGCTTCGGCGAGTGTTATTGAGGCCATGCAGAGTTCAACTCCAACTATTGTCAGCGATGCAGGCTGTTACGCTGAGATCCCAGACGAATTTGTATATAAAGTTGCTCATGGAAATGAAGTGGAGGGCGTAGCTAGGGCCCTACACGTGATTTCCAGAGATTGGCAAGTTGCCCAAGGGAAAGCAAATGCGGCTAGTCTATGGGCGCTATCCCATTACCACTCCGATGCCTATGCCGAACGTTTCGCAAAATTTGGGGAGTTGGTTTTAACTAATCAGGCCATTATTGCTATGACCGATCGTGTTGCGAGTGTCGCTAGGAGGTGGATTGCTCCGTTGCCGAGTCAATGTGCTAATCAGCTAGCAGAAAGAATTAGCGAGCTAATGCCGAAAGTTCGCTACAAATCACAGAGTCATGATATTCTTGGTGAGGATTTAGAGTCGCAGTTTATTCCGATGGACCCGGTGCCTCGTCTGTTGAAGACCGAGGTTTCGCAGAGAAAAGGAGCGACGCCACTTCACGCTTGGTACTCTCGGAAGTTACGTAAAAATGCGGTTGAGTTTGTGCAGGCAACGCTCTCGGGTGGCTATCGTGCTGAGGGATTTCCTAAGGGGCAGGGCTGCTGGACTTCCGGACGAGGTGTGATTGAGGTGGAGTTTCAGCGAGATGTTAAAGCTCACTGGTGTTGGGTTGAGGTCTTGTCGACCGGTCCGCGAGGTAGAAAAATTGAGTTTTTAGTTGATGGAAGAGTTGTGAAACGGACGAGGCGAAGCGGATATCACTGGGTATGTATTCCACTTCCAAATCGAGGTAAGGTCCGGCAGTTGAGTATCATCGTCCAGGCTCAAGCTTTTATTCCAGCTGAGATAGATAACTCGAATCTTGATACAAGATCGTTAGGCGTTGCGGTCGGTAGAGTGGTCTTTTCTAAACGCTGGTGGAGATTTTTTCCAAGGTGGAGTCTTTAAGTGAGATTCTGTCCAACTGTTTAGCGGAAGGTGATTTCAAAAAGCGAAGTGGATTGCTGGAGTCGTTTTGATAACGATCCCATTTACGCATAATAAGGATCATGCTTATATCTTAGGGTAATCATAAGATGTTCGACTACTGACAAGAATTCAGTAGTTAGATCCTTATTCGTCGTGAGCTTACCGATGTCTGTGGCTCTCGATGTGCTGCTTCAGTTCTGATATGACTTTATTTACCTTTTTGGCTCGCAAGGCATCGACGATTCTTTGGTGGCTTGCCACCGCTTCCTCCCATTCCGCTTTCTTGACACTGTCGCGGAATTTATGAAAGAAAACTTGCAGCATTTCACCGAAGGCAATCATGGGGGCAAGTCGACTAGCCTCAAGTAAGGTGCGATGGAAGAGTAAGTCATATTCAATTCTTGATTGAATATCCGAAGCAGTTTTAAGTTTCTCAACTAGGTTTTGTAGATTCTCAATGATGGAACAGTCTGAGGCGATATTGTGGATCACGTAAGGGACGATACCTGTCTCTACGATCACACGCGAATCAATGAGCTGCTCAGCCGAGATTTGGTGTAGCGAGGAATGGAAGGCTAAATTGCTGGTTAATCGTTGCCAATCGAGTTCGCCAACGATTAAGCCAACTCCTGTTTTTGAACGTAATATCCCCAGAAACTCTAGTGTTTTGGTAGCTTCACGCACGCTTAGGCGACTAACGTTAAATCGTAGAGCCAATTCCGATTCGGTCGGAAGTTTGTCTCCAGGTTGCATTCTTTCCGAGACAATTAGGTGTCGAATCGCCTCGACAATCTGATCTCGGATTCTTGGCTTGGTCACGGCTGCAAGAGGCAAAGGCTTCGTTTTAGAAGTTTTCTGTTTTTTGGTGGTCGTCACTTGCGATCCTTTCTCGGAGTTTATTAGATTATCAGACAATCGATCTGGAAGTCAAATTTTCCTACCTGCCTATTCCGATCATCTCTTTTCCAATCTCGCCTTCCTTAGTTCTCTTTTCTTGTAGACATTCAAGCCTGATAAATTAGGAGTCTCACCACATGCACAAAGTGGTAATAACTGACTACACGTTTCCCGATTTATCCGTTGAGAGGGAAATTCTTGAGCCATTAGGCATCGAGGTGATAGGTGGACAACTGAAGACGGTAGAAGCTTTAATTCCTGCAGTAGCCGAGGCGGATGCTGTCATCACACAGTTTGCCCCTGTTCAGCGTGATGTGGTCAACGCGATGAAAAAGAGCAAGGTGATCGTAAGGTATGGAATTGGGGTCGATAATGTGGACTTGATTGCTGCCAGAGAAAGCGGCATCCCCGTGTGTAACGTACCGGACTATTGTATTGATGAGGTGGCAGACCATACTTTGGCTTTCATCCTGGCAACCACACGACAGGTCGTGCCAAACTGCTTGCATAATCGAGATGGAAAGTGGGGATTGGCAACGCCACTTTCTGACATGCGCACATTGAAGGATCAAGTGGTTGGGATCATCGGGTTCGGTCGTATCGGGAGAGAGGTTGTGTCGCGACTGGTGGCGTTCAAAGCCAAAGTCGTTGTCTACGACCCGATTGCTGATTCGGCAGCGATTCAAAGTTATGGGGCCGAGGCAGTTTCGCTCGAGGAATTGTTGGCGACAAGTGATATCGTTTCTTTGCATTGTCCCTCTACGCCACAAACCAAAAAGTTGCTCCGGGCGGAAACGATTGCGCTGATGAAAGAAGGGGCGATTGTAATCAATCTGGCACGGGGCGATTTAATTGACACTTCAGCGATGGTTGATGCACTTTTAAGCAAGAAGTGGGGTTCGGTTGCGATCGACGTCTGTGATCCTGAACCTATACCTCTCGATAGCCCACTGCGGTCACTTCCTAATGTGATCACAGCTTCTCACATTGCCTCAGCAAGCGTCAAAGCAGTTTTGAAATTGCGCCGCTCTGCAGCGAATCATGTTGTTGCAGCCATCAGTGGGAATCCGTTGAGTCATGTGGTGAATATGGGGTAGGTAATAAGTTCTGGGCTCGGCTTGCCTTCTGGGCATAACAGTCTGAGCCTACCAGTCTGAGCTTACCGTGAAGTGTCTTGGCTTTTGTTTTAAAGAAGGAAGGAATTGAAAATGCCTAAACCGCTGTTTCGTGGCGTTTGTGCGTCATCGGTGACTCCGTTTGGGGCTGATGGTGTAATTCAGTTTGAACGACTCGGTCCGCATCTCGATTGGCTGATCGGCGAAGGTGTCGACGCGATCTCGCCACTGGGAAGCTCGGGTGAGTTCGTAGCATTAGAATGCGAGGATCGCAAAAAAGTTTTGGCGAATGCGTTGGAGAAGATCGGTGGTCGCGTCCATGTAGTTGCTGGGACTCATGATTATTCAACTCGACGGACCATCGATTTATCAAAATTTGCAGAAGCTCACGGCGCAGATTCGTTGCTGATAGTTCCTCCCTACTACATGGCGCCAACGCCAATGCAAGTAATGGATCATTATCGGCGGATTGCTGATAGCGTTTCGATACCGATTGTCGTGTATCACAATATTCCACTCACGTCAGTCGATTTGAAAACAGAGCATTTGCTCAGGTTATACGAAGAGAAAGCAATCGGTGGTGTGAAGATGTCGAATCCTGAGCCGGATCGAATTTGCGAACTTCTACAGGCGACAAAGGGTCAGTTCTACGTTTATGCCGGTATCGATACTGTGGCGTTTGAAGGACTGTGTCATGGTGCTGCAGGTTGGATTTCTGGTATTCCGAGTACAGTGCCCAGAGCTGCCAAGGAACTCTATAACGCTTTGGCCGTGGAACGGGATTTGATTAAAGGGCGAGAGCTGTGGTGCAAGTTGGCTCCGCTGATGCGTTTGCAGTTCCAAGCCTACCATAGTCGCGGTGAAGGGGCTCATTGGTTCAGCACGATGAAAGCGGCGTTGAACATGATTGGTCCACCCGTTGGTAATCCCGATCCACCCATTCAACCGCTTTCTGAAACATTGCGGCCCACGCTCGCTAAATTGCTGCGAGATCTTGGTTATACGGTGCGCGAATCGGTTTAGGAGAAAAGGATATGGCGAAATCCTTAAAGGTCTCGATTCCACAGTTAACGGAATTTGTGGTGGAGCTGTTTTCGGCTGTCGGTTTAGAAGAACCCGATTCGCGGAAAGCTGCGGATGTATTGGTTACGACCGACGCCATGGGTGTATTTACCCATGGAACAAAATTGCTCATCGGTTACCTCAAGAAAATTCGAGCGGGCGGGTATTCAGCTACTGCTAAACCCAGGATCGTACGAGAGGGGCCGGCATGGGCTGTTGTTGACGGAGAGTCAGCTCTAGGTATGGTCGGGTGTCTTTTTGCGCTTGAAGTGGCAATGCAAAAAGCAAGAAATTGCGGCGTCGCTTACTGTGGTTTACGGAACACCGGTCACGTAGGAGCGATCGGTTATTATGCAGCGGTTGCCGCTCGTGCGGGGTTTGTGGCGACCGCGACGGGTAACGATATTCCTTCGGTGGCTGTACCCGGTTCGACCAAAGCGGTGCTGGGCAGCAATCCTCTAGCGTATGGTATACCGCGATTGAAGCACGATCCAATACTCCTTGATATCGCGACGGCTGCAGTTGCTGGTGGAAAAGTTTATGCGGCTCATCAACGTGGGGAGGAAATTCCTCCTCATTGGTTGATTGGACCGGATGGGAAGCCAACAACGGATGGTTCGCTCTATCCGTCTCGAGCATCGCTAGCGCCCATGGGTGGGCATAAAGGCTACGGAATCGGTCTATGGTGCGAAATTCTTTCTGGCGTTCTGCCTGGCGGACATATCACCTGGCAAGTGGGAAGCTGGATGTTCGATGAACCGACCCGTCCGAGTTGGCATAACGCCTCTTTCATGTTGGTCGATGTGGCGGCGGTAGGTGGTCGTGAACTGTTCGACGACCGATTGGAGAAACTGATTGATGAAATACATCATGCGCCAACCGCCAGTCCCGAGGGGCGAGTGATGTTGCCTGGTGAACGCGAGTGGGAGAATTATGCTCGTTCCAAAGGGGAGGGAATCTCCTTACCCCAGGATGTGATCGAAAAACTTGTTTTAGCCGCTGAGTTTTGTAACGCTAAGGTCGATTGGTTGACTCAGTGAACAGGAAGTGTGACACCTTAAGACTCGTTTGTTAATTGCGCAATGAGATTTGTGATTGTTGTTAGTCAAAAGAGCTCAGACTGCATCGCCGCGTTTTGTGCTCCCATTATCTAAACTTGCTCTGTAGTTTACCAATGACGTCTTTTAGGCAATGCATTAATGGAAAGCGTGAGTGGAGTCGGTAGGTAAGAGATAGCTATCCCACTCAAAGATAGTTAGCGAGAGGATAATTGGTTTTGGTGGGCGAGGGTTAGCCGGGGAGCAGCGGATTTGTCCGTGTCTGTCGTTGCAAGTTATTGAGGTAATCATTGGAAGTGAAGAATCTTGAAGCGCCTCATATCGCGATCGATATCGGTAGCTCCTCTATAAAAGGCGCGATCGTTGATGTGTCGTTGAATACGATTTGTCATACGATTAGTCGCCCCTTTCCACTACCGGTAACTGGCTTACCGGTTGGCTTTGTAGAGATTAAGCCATCTGCTGTTGTCGAAGCAGTAAGGGGATTGGTCGATTCTTTGTTGGAGTACTCTAAAAGTATCAGGCATGTTTGGATAAGCGGCCAAATGGGAGGCGTCGTTCTATGTGATACTAGTGGTAGTGCATTGACGAACTATCTCTCGTGGCGTGATCAAAGATCGCTGGAACCGATCGCAGAAGACTGTTCCCTGCTCGAGGAAATTGGACGTAAGTGGACAAAGGATGTGTTCTCGTCACTGGGCAATGAGTTACAAGTTGGGTCGACTTCGACATTACTTTATTGGTTACATCGACATGGAAAGATTGGAATCGAGGCGATCCCTTGCTCGGTAAGTGATTATGTCATTGCGAACTTGGCTGGCAAAGCTCCCACGATGCATGCTACGTACGCCATCGGATTACTGGATCTCGGGCAAAGATGTTGGCACTGGGACGCATTAGGAAGAATCGAGCTGGATAGAGTGAGCTGGCCGCAACTGATAAAGGATCAAGAGGTGGTAGCTACCTGGAGAATTGGGAATCGAACTCTAGACGTACATGGAGCCTTTGGGGACCATCAGACGGCCTTGCTTGGTGCAGGTTTGGGGCACGATGAGTTATCGATTAACGTATCGACTGGGTCGCAAGTGAGTCATCGGACGAAAGAGTTTGTGCCAGGCAATTATCAGTCCCGAATTTTTTTCGGAAATGAATGGCTCAATACGGTTACCCATCTGCCAGCGGGCAGAGCTTTGAATGCTCTGATGGAGCTGCTGAGTGAATTAAGTAGCGCAGAAGAAGTGGAGCTAAAGCGTCCCTGGGAGACTATTGCGCAGAAAATGGCCGAAGTAGATCATACCGATCTCAAAGTTAATCTGAACTTCTTCACGACTCCGCTTGGTTCGGTAGGCGATCTCAAGAATATAACGACCGAGAATTTGAAGATCGGTCATTTGTTTGTTGCGGCATGTGAAACCATGGCAGAGAATTACCAGCAAATCGCTCATCGAATTGCTCCAGTCGGATCCTATCGATCCCTCGTTCTGTCAGGTGGATTACCCCATGCCTTACCAAGATTAAGAGAGCTTATTCGTAAGCGATTTAATGTGCCCATCCGAGACTCGCAGAGTGAAGAAACGCTTTTAGGCTTATTGACACTTGCTCGTCAATTCACAAGTGCAGGCGAAAAGTAATTGAAAGGGGCTTTGATATGTTGAATAGTATCCGTCGTTTTAGAATTAAAGCGATAAGATCCAGTTGGGGCATTTGGGGGATTGCCTTCCTCTTTGCATTGCTAGTCTCCAATCCGCAGCGAATGGCACTTGCAGAAGGTGATGGAGAGCAAACCAGATTTACTGATCACTCATTACTGATATCGCCCGACTATCCATGTACTTGGCCTACTCATCCGTTTCCGAAATTTCAGATTGTTCGTCAGAATCAGATCGGCCCAAACGGACCGTATAACATCGATACATTGTATTTAGATGGAAACACGGGCACGCAACTTGATACACCTCCTCATTCGGTAGCAAGACCGGAATTGAAACGCGAGAAATCTGGCCCGTTCGGCTTAGCTTATTCGGACAAAATTGAACCATGGCAATTTGGTGGCGAGGCCTGCGTTATCGACGTGCGTGATTTGTTGGATAAAGCTCCCAACGGTGTCAGTCCGCTGGTTACCATCGACTATTTGGAGCGATTCGAGTCGAAGCACCGAAAGTTAGGTTTTGGGGATGTGGTGTTATTTCGGAGCGATTACTCAGACACTTACTACCAGCCGTTCCCCGAGGGAAATAGGTATATCAATGATGTCGTTGATCGCAAAGCGCCTGGCTACCCAGATCCAAATCCTGAAACGATGGAATGGTTGGGCCAGCGAGGCGTGATGTCGTTGGGGACGGATAGCGCCAGTATGGGGCCGATGCCAGACTTGGCTGAGCCAACGCACTATGCTGGTTTAAAGTATGGGATGATCTGGACGGAAGGGGCCATCGGTCTCAAAGAGCTTGGGACAACAGGAGCATTTTATTGTTTCCTGGGTCCCAAACATGAAGGTGGTCCTTACAGCAATGGACGAGCGTTTTCGATTTCGGGAGGTGATTTACCAAAGCGGTTAATTGAAGCATGTCGCAATAAAAGAGCTATCGATCTATCGCCGACATTGACACCGAAATTTCCATTAACTAATCCAGGGCGAAATACTGGCGAGCATCGACAGGTGTATCTCAAGATCGATTTTCTTTACAGTGACTATCTGGATATGTGGCATCATGGTCATTCGATGGATTCGATGGCGGGAACACATTTGGTTCCGCCAGCTTATGCATTGCCACCTCCCGGCAACGAGCCACGCTATTCACCAGAAGTGCGAGGTTGGCTCGCGGAATATGAAAAGAAGTTTGGAAAGCGCGGTAATAGCGAAATGACGACCGAGAAAGTGCCTCTGTCATGGACCTGTGTAAATGTTCGAATTATCGATGTCCAAGGACTGCTCGGTAAGTCGGCCCCTGGAGATTGGCCTTCGTCTCCATCGATTTCTCCAGAGGACATTAAACGCTTTGAGTCTCAAAGTGGAGAATTAAAAGCTGGTGATATCGTCTTGTTTAAAACAGGTGTAATTGATCGCTATCTAAAACTTCCTGCTGATAAAGGAGGGCAAGTTGGCAGCGGATTGTGGACGGATGCCTTTACCAAAAAGGCGGAAGGTTGGCCCGCAGTATCAGCTGAAACGCTGTTCTATCTCAAAGGAAAAGGTATTCGCTGCGTTGGCACGGATGCTCCAGATCTGGGAGGTGTGAACGCGAAGAATGCTCTGATGACCTATTGGGCGCTGGGCAGCGCCGAAATGGTAGGAGTTGAGTTTTTGTATAACCTCGACAAAGTGCCGGCAGAGGCCTACTTTTTGTTTGCAGCTTTGAAAATTGAGAATTGTCATGGAGGTCCAGGACGGGCCATCGTGCTGTATTGATCAGTGTGGATGGAATTCAAGTAGCAAAAATCATGATGAAACCGACAAGCTGAATAAGCAAGGACCTCTCCATGTCAACAGTGCAGGGCAATCGCCATGATCTTCCTAGCGAAAGTGGGACACAGTCGAATGTAATACTGCCGCCGTGGACGAGTGAGGATTTGCCAGAACCCAAGCCGTTACGCTGGCAAAACTGGGCAAGTTTTATTGGCCCCGGTATTGTGATGATGGGGATTCAGATCGGCGGTGGCGAATGGTTACTAGGCCCAGCAGTTACGGCGAAGTACGGGGGCGGATTGATGTGGATTGCCACCGTCGCCATCTTGTTGCAAGTGTTTTACAACATGGAATGCGGGCGGTACGCATTATACTGTGGAGAGCCTGTGTTCACAGGTTTTATGCGTTGCCGGCCTGGCCCAAGATTTTGGGTTGGTCTGATGATGTTGCTGAATATTTCAGCCTTGGTTCCTGGTTTATCAACGCATGGCGCAGCGATGATTGCATCGCTGATTTTGGATCGACCGCCCAATCAGGATGATCGATGGCTGGTTGTTCCTCTGGCGTATGCATGCTTGTTTGCTGTTGCTTTGCCCGTGATTCTTGGCGGCAAGGTCTATAACATGTTGCAATGGATTATGACCGCGAAAATCGTGGTTGTTCTTGGATTTTGCTTTGGTGTCGGCATAACGTGCGTCAGTATGTCCAATTGGTGGAACGTCTTCAGTGGTTTTTTAGAGTTTGGAAATGTACCGGTTGAAGATGGAAAGGGTGGAGAGACCCTGGTAAATGGCTTTAGCTACTGGTGGGAAAATGGGGAATGGCCAGTCATGTCGGGTGCGAGTCTTATCGTCCTCGGCGCTTTCGCCGGATATGCGGGTGGTGGAGGGTTAGCAAACTCAACCTATTCAAATTTTGTCCGTGACAAAGGTTGGGGGATGGGGGCGCGAGTAGGAGCGATTCCGAGTGCGATTGGAGGTCGGAGTATTACTCTAAGCCATGTAGGAAAAGTATTTCCGGTCAATGATGAAAACCTCAGGCGATGGAGAGGATGGTGGAAGTACATTCTTACGGATCAGTTGCTGGTTTGGATGCCAGGTTGCTTCGTCGGTATGGCTCTACCGGCCTTGCTCTCTCTCCAATTTGTTGAATTTTCTACGATTGGCGACGAGCAGGCCAAGGTAGCTCAGGCAATTATCACAGCCGATGGCATAAGGAACTACGGTTTCTCACCTGTGTTGGCTAAGGTGCTATGGATTTCAGCCCTCTTCACCGGACTCATGGTGATGCTTCCGAGTCAGATGTCTATCTTGGACGATTTCAGCAGAAGGTGGACTGACGCGATTTGGACAGCGAATAAACGAGTACGGCAATCGTTGAAAGCAGATCAAGTCAAATACATTTACTACGGACTATTAGCAAGTTACGCAGTGTGGTCGTTTTTGTGTGCATATTTTTTCAGTAATGCGCCAAAACTGATGACGGACTTCATTGCTAATTTCAATAATCTTGCGATAGGTGTCACTGCCTTTCAATTGCTATGGATCAATCATCGCCTACTTCCTCAGGCCATACGCCCATCCTGGTATCAATCATTAGGATTAGCGCTCTGTGGAATTTTTTATCTGGGGCTGGCGATCTTGGTGTTTTGCGTGAAGATTCTGCCAATGCTGTTGGCATAGCTGATTTTTTTCGACGTTTTGAGGAGAGTTTTGGGTGAATGATTCGTTGCCAGACATGTTTAGTATGAAGGAACGAGTTGCCGTTGTCTCTGGCGCTGCGCAGGGGTTAGGAAGAGCAACGGCTCTGGCGCTGGCTGAGGTAGGGGCTGATCTCGTTTTGGTGGATCGGAACCAAAAAGGAGCTCAGGCTACGGCAGACGTTATTGGTGAACTAGGGCGACGAACTTTAGTGGTTGACACAAACGTTTCCGATCCTGAGTCCATAAAAGCGCTTTTCGAGCTAGTCGATTCCGAATTTGGAAGGGTCGATTTTTTAGGGAATATAGCGGGTGACGGTGTTTTAGCTGCTCCCGAGGAGTTAACCCTTCAGCAATTGAATACGGTGCTGCAAAACTTAGTAGTCGGTCGATTTGTCATGTGCCAAGAAGCTGGACGAAGGATGCTTCGGCAAGGCAAAGGTTCGATCATGAATATTGGTTCGCTCGCTAGTTCTACAGCTCTTGGGCGTGGACATATAGCTTATAGCATGGCGATGGGGGCTGTGTTGCAAATGACTCGAGAGTTGAGCACCGAATGGAGCCACCGTGGAGTACGTGTGAATGCTGTACTACCAGCGCAGGTGATCAATCCAAGTTTGGAGGCAAGGATCCAGCAAGATCCTAATTTGCAAACGCGTTTTTTAAACGGTATTCCCGCTGGACGACTTGGACAACCGACTGACATCAAGGGATTGGCGGTTTTATTGGCCAGCGATGCATCTGAGTGGATTACTGGAGCGTTGATTCCACTGGATGGTGGGAATCTAGCTATGAACGCGGGTGGGACTCCAGGACATCAAGCAACACGAGTTCAGAATTTCCGTGCTGAAGAAGGAAAGTGATTTAGATTCGTTATGAATACATCTGTTAATAAACTGAGCCAGGATGTGGTGCTGCATTTGTATCGGACGATGCAGCTAATTCGTCAGACAGAAGAAGAACTGGCTCGCTGCCATCAGAAAGGCCTCATTCATGGAGCGTGTCATACCTATGTCGGGCAAGAAGCTATAGCAACGGCGATTTGTTCGCAGTTGGGCAAATCGGATCCGATATTTAGCACACATCGTGGGCACGGGCATGCTCTTGCCAAAGGCTTGTCGCCCTTCGAACTTATTGCGGAGTTGTTCGGACGCGAAACCGGATGTTCGCGAGGGCGTGGGGGAAGTATGCATTTGTTTGCGCCTGAGATCGGGCTGATGGGGACCAGCGGGATTGTTGGCCCATGCATTTTGCAAGCCTGCGGAGGTGGCTACAGTTCTAAATTGCTTAAGAATGGCACGGTAGCAGTCGCCTTTTTTGGCGATGGTGCGGTCAATAATGGAGCCTTTCATGAAGGACTCAATATGGCCAGCATCTGGAATTTACCCGTGCTATTCGTCTGCGAGAATAATCAATTCGCCACCGAAGTTCCGTTTTCGTATGCAAGCGGTAATCCGAGCGTCGCTGAGCGAGGTATGGCATACGGGATCACCGGTAAAGAAGTTGATGGGAATGATGTGTTAGCGGTTTATGATGTGGCTTGTGAAGCGATCGAAAGGGCGAGAAGTGGAGGGGGACCCACCTTATTGGAATGCAAAACCTACCGGACACGAGCCCATGCGGAAGGGATGGGAGACTTCACGTATCGTACTCGAGACGATGTGGAGCAGTGGAAACAGCGGTGTCCCATTCGTCGCTTGCGATCATTGTTCGAAGTTCTGAGTTCGCAGTTTGATGATATCGATCAGCAGATTGCAGAGCTCGTTACCAACGCAAGGAATGAGGCAGAACGAAGTCCTGAGCCTGCAAGCCACTCGGCTACCAATAATATTTACTCTCAGCGGAATTCACTCTCAGCATCTTCATTACCGGATAAAGCTATTGAGCGGCCCCTGAGCTTTTCCCAGGCTACCTTGGAAGCCCTTTCAACCGAAATGGCTACCAATTCTAAAATTTTCGTGATGGGGGAAGGGATTGGAGTGCGAGGTGGAAACTTCGTGACCACGAAGGGACTATTTGAGATTTACGGTGCTGAGCGGCTTTGCGATACGCCAATTTGTGAGCGTGGATTTGTGGGACTGGCTTGCGGCGCCGCGATGACAGGCACAAGACCCATTGTCGATTTTATGTTTGCTGATTTCGTCTTAGATGGTTTGGGAGAGATCATCAATCAGATCGCGAAAATGCACTATATGTCTAGCGGTAGATTAAAGATGCCTGTTCTGTTACGGGGCTGTATCGGTATTGGTCACTCGGCCGCGACTCATCACTCGGGAAGTTACTATGGAATGTTAGCTCAAGTTCCTGGTTTAAGAGTAGTGGTACCGTCGTCAGCCACAGATGCAAAAGGCCTGCTGAAGCACGCTTTGCGCTGTGATGATCCTGTCGTCTTTCTTGAGCATCGAGAGATACTACAGACTAAGGAAAGTGTGCCTGTTGATGATTACGAAATTGAATTTGGTGTAGCTCGAGTAGTTAGGTCTGGATCGTCGATCACTGTGGTTGCATTGGCTAGAATGGTTCATTTGGTTTCCTCGGTTTGCGATGCATTGGCCGAGCGCGGAGTGAGTATCGAACTCATCGATCCACGTACAGTAAGTCCATTGGATACAGAGACCATCTATCGATCCATTCAGAAAACTGGTCGTTTGCTGGTGGTAGATGAGGCACCTGCCCATTGCGGCTTTAGTGCAGAAATAGCTGCTCGAATGGCGGACATCGCGTTCAATGAACTCGATGCGCCCATTAAACGATTGACCGGAGCATTCTGTCCAACTCCTTACAGTCCATCATTGGAAAAGGTTGTTGTACCGTCGGTCAACGATGTCGAGAATGCGATTCTCGAGATGATGGAGGAATAAGAGATGGAAGAGATTCGTTTTCCCAGGCTAGGTTGGTCGATGGAGGAAGGTCGATTTGTCGGTTGGATCAAAAAAAACGGCGATCGTATCAAAATTGGTGATGTGCTTTTCGAAATGGAGGGGGAAAAGGCATTACAAGAGATTGAGAGTGTGGGGAATGGGACTTTATACATTCCTGACTTATCGCCACAGCCAGGGAGTACCGTGGTTGTAGGTGAATTGCTGGGATATCTTTTGGCAGATGGCGAAAACCCACCGCTAAAAACAGAAGCTTCTTATTCCACGGGGACCGCTGGCGATTCGACGCGCGACTCCGTTAACAAGGCCCACGGGTTCGCAGTAACTGATACCGATGTTCCGACGGAAATAAGAGAGAAGGAAAAAGATGGTGCGGAGCGAATCGCCACACCACGCGCTAGACGTTTGGCACGCTCACAAAATATCGACTGGAGAGTACTGCAAGGGAGTGGACGCGGTGGTCGAGTTCGTGAAGCAGATGTGCTGCGGCAATTAGAGGCAGCGCTTCCGGCGAGCAAGGGAAATAGAACTGACTCCGAGAACTGTTTT
>JAUMAI010000693.1:0-2261 GCA_032116775.1 Pirellula sp.
GCGCAAGTGCTCCGAGCAGTGCCAATACAAAGCGTTCCACCCCGTAAGTGCCGAGAAGGAACAGGGGATACACCCAGCAACAGAGTCCGAGAGACAACTGTGGCCCTGACCGCCGCAGCAGGCGGACTAGAGCCACTACAGCTCCTACAAATGGGATCAGCATCACGGCCGTCTGCAAGAAACCGAGTCGGCCTAAACTTTTAAAGACGAGGTAAAGGAACGCTGGTAATGAAGTCAGTACCGCAAGCAAAAGAATGAACAAGGTCATGTCGCCCGGTACCAGCACCAAGAAGTACAATGCTGCGGGAAAGATATTGCGGATAACAGATGATCGGACCATGTCATTTGGCTATTTCGTCGAGACTGCCAGAGGCGCATCAGCTTGCGAGATCATTGGTCACCTTTCAAAAAAGGACTAAGTAGGGCTTATTTCAAAGCGTATAGCGTGATTAGGATGCAGCAAGGGAGGGGGTCAATGTGGAAGTTCTTCTCTTCATGTCATTTTTTGCATTTCTATGCGTCCGGGTTGCCAAACGGAAGGGTCGATCACCGGCACTTTGGGGCACGCTTGGACTTCTGACAGGTTTCGTTGGGTTAGCTATCTGTCTACTTTTTCCCAAGAAGAAGTCCTCTAACGCAGGTGCTTCGGGAGATCTGCCGTCGTGGGGTTATTCGCAGCCCGGCCGCGCCGCGACTAACCCCCCGATTTCGCCACCAGTTGTGGCGAGACCGGCACCAAGTTCGTTCGCTCGTGGCGATGAGCGTTTTGGCGGCGCCCCTCGCGAGAAGGAATTCGTTCGGTTCCTTAACGAAGCCTCACCGACGAACCCCGCCAAGTACAACTCAGCGATCGCTGTCGTTTCGCCGTTCCTCGTGAACCCGGTGTTACTAGATACCTCTTCAATCGAACAGGCACACGACGTGGCCGAAGCTTCGAAATTTCTCATGGAGAACTCCAACACCACCATGTTCGACACTGACTCATTGGCCAGACTCAATAAGGTTGCGTCTTTGCGCTGTATTGAACTGTCAATCGTTGCTGGACCCGGATACCTTTCACAACCTGGGATCGGAGAAGCAATCGGCCGAATGGTCATTACCCATGTACTGGGTGCGTTACAACCTTATAAGTTTGACGAACTCTGGTTCTCACACTGTTTCGAAAACTACAAAAAAAATCTTACAGCCAGTCTTCTTAGCGAAGGAGTGGTCGGGAACGTCCTAGTCGGAACCCACGGCCTTGGAGCGATCTTTGGAGCGGCGCAGAAAGCTGACAAAAGATCAAGAAAGGGTCGATACAGCCCATCAGATCTACAAATTCTGAGGACGCTAGCGGCTCAGCACCGACCGGTGGTGACTTTTGTAGCTCGCTACCAACAAGCCATGGGATGGCAAACCACTACATGGGATCCAGTGAGTATCTTCGAACCATCCAAGTAAAGCGTTGAAGTAGCGCTTGATTGACATGGCCGTTTCAAAGCAGCTCGGCTGCTTCTGCCGAGAGTCTCCAACAAGACGTATGCCCTGAAGCGTGTAGAAGATGCTTGCCGCACCTTAATTAGACGGTTGGCAGAAATCACTCAAACACCCTGCCTTCGTCGTAGTTGCCCCTTCTAGGGCAGACTCTTATCAGTAAAGGATCCGAACCCTTAGAGGAGAGTGGCAACCGTGACCGACAAGGTAGTTGTTGGCCTGAAAACCGAGAGTAAACAAACGGGGCCTGAACTTTTAGAGATTGCCCAAGCATCAGTCGTTCGATTGATCGCTGAACTGGGTGATCGTGTACTCGGTCATGGAACAGCCTTCGCCTACAAGCAGGTGATTTCTGGGAAAACCTCTCGCATCTATTTCGTTACTAACCTCCACAATTTTGCCGGCCCAATGAAGTCCTTTGGAATGATTCTTCAAATGGCGGCGGCAGGCGCCCCGGATGAACAACTCTTGCTGAAGTCCTACATTGAATTGAGAGGTGTACGACACAACGTTGAACGAATCATTGCTTATAAGGGCGCTCTTCTTTCGCGTGGATTTTCGCACTTCCAAGATTTCGCCATCTTTTCAATTGAGACTGAAATCAATGAGCCACTTCCGATGTATGCCCTTCCAGAAATGAACGCCGCTCACGCAGGTGAAAGTGCCTATGCCTTTGGCTATCCGACAGATACGGAGCTTGGAATAACTGAAGGAATAGTTAGCCATGTGTATCAAGACCATGAGAAGCCTGATTTCAAATGGCAGATACAACACAGCATCATGATCAA
>JAUMAI010000694.1:0-3895 GCA_032116775.1 Pirellula sp.
ACGCGACTGCTCTTGCTCAAAGAGCAAGTTTGCAAGTTCAACGGCTACATCTGGCTCATCAGGGTCGGGTTGCTTAAGCAGATCTTTGAATCGTTGAAACTCATCCAGAATGACGAGGTCGGGTTCCAATGCCTCAACACTTGCTCGAGCAAGCATCCGTCGTAGTTCACCGACAATCCCGCGGCACTCGGCACGCAGTTCACCCAACACTTCGCGTCCTTCTACCCGCTTGAACTGACGCCGCAGCACCTTCTCCATCTCAGAAGCACGAAATGCTGTTTCAAAGCTTTTTCGAATGTTTGGTTCCCAGTTGAGCACGCCATCATCTGCAGTCAATTCAGCCTTCAGTGGCTCAATATAGCCATGGAGAAAACGATCTTCTCGATTCACGTTTGTCTTTAAGACTCGTCGAAGCGAGTAGCGCTCGTCACGATTCAACTTCAGAATCTCAGAAATCAACAAGTAGATAACAGCACGCTCACGTGCCGAACCACCGGTTTGTAACTCAAAAGAAGTTCCAGGCGTGAATGACACCAGCGTCACTGGCTTGGTTTTTGATCGCGTCACCGACTTAAGAAGCTCGCGTTCCGTAATGAGCATCGTTAAACGTGTTGACTTTCGGGCTTTGAACTGCGGGTCGCGGATCAACTTACTGATGTTTTGATCCGCTATGTCTGAATTGGAACAGACATACACAATGTCAATCCGACGAACAGTCGGATCGTTATTGAGTTTCTCAATAGTGGCAGCAATAATCCCCGCTGCGATGTGTGTCTTACCTAGCCCAGTTTCGTCTGCAATCAAAAAGCGACGGCTGGAGTCTGGCGCAACGAAAAGGCGATGAAATGCATGAGCTGCTGATTGACGTTGGAATGACTTAAGCCCTTCGTATGGATTACTCAACATTTTCATTCGAGCATCAACTTGCTTCCAACTGAGTTCGCGCCAAAGTGTTCGCCGACCACAGATCATGCCAACCGTCAGGTAGCACCTTGTGTCTGTCTCCTGTTTCTATGATTCGCTGGATCACCGGCGCGAGTCGAACAAGTGCCTCGGGGTCTCGTGCCAATGCCTCTGCTAGCGACTCCAATACTCCACGGTCTCCAATCACCCATGCGGAGTTGCCGGATACTCCCCCAACGAGCATGTCTGAGAGGTTGACCGCTTCTTTCTGCCCCAGAGCAAGTAAGAGTTGTAGAAATCGAAGCAGTTTTTCTGGTGTATCAATTAATCGAACGATCACGTCTTGCTGTCGGGTCGCGGGAACACCGCGTAACTCCCCACGAACAATGGCAGATACTGAATCGTCTGCGGAATCGCCAGCTGCAGAGATGGTTAGGCGAAGAAACGCAGACACATCCGCAAGGTCAGACGCAACAAAGTCAACATCGACTGGTTTTCCAGGTGAAAGCAGGTATCCCTCGTGGAGACTGAAGACCGGCCCGACTCGCACTTCGCAGGAGCTCAATTGTTTTGGCAACGGTGGTACTGCTCGACGTGAGCGAATGCGACACTGCCACTTTTCGTCGCGTTCTGTTGCGTCAATTTCAAAGCCCACCTCGGCCAAGTCCACCAAGTACGACTGCATCATTCGCAAATGCTGTTCATCGGCAGGTGGTACTACCGGCTCTTCATCAGATGACCACAGCGTCAGAGCATTTCGGAATGCAGAATCCTCACCAAATACCTGATCGATTCCAAAAACTTTTCGACTACCTTGCAGCTCGGCGAGAATCTCAGTGTTCCCCGAAAATGCTGCATCAGTAGCGTTAGCGGAGCCAACATAGACATACGCGTCACTTTTTAGCTCGACAAGATATGCCTTTGCATGAATATCGTCAAACGTGCGGGCTGCTTCTGCAGCACTACTGAGTTCGGGGCTGTTATCAGCAGTGCTTGAAACATCGAGCACGAAAATGCTCATTCGGGATCGCAAGTCGGGCGACAGTTGTTGAGCAGTTTCAACCCGTGTGACTAGTTGAATTCGACCCGAAGCATCTTTAAGCACTCGCTGCAGAGCAGTCGATGAAGCAAATGGCGAGACAATGAGGTGATCTTTTCCAGCAAACAGGGATTCCGGTCTCGTCGAACGAAGGCCTGGAACGCCGTAAGCGTAAAAGTCGATATGCGTGAAGCCCTCAGGTAATTCCCAATGAACTGAAGAAAGCTCTTTTGCGAACTCTTCGATAGCTCGGATTCGTTCTGCACTCATGGGCACAGTGGTTCGTGCCGGGAGCGACTCCACGAGCCGCACGAGCTGTTCATTTTGTGAATTCCTGTTACGCCTATCGGGCGTCGAGTCGAGGGTAAGCACCATATCCCAAGACCGATCCTGGGTGAGATTTCGACTCAAGATGAGACATCGATAGAGCGGGACTTCGCTGTTGTGTGTAAATCGCAGTAGCCATATTTTGGGATGAAACAGTCGACCAGGTGCTGGTCGCCGAACTTCATGGATCATTGGTTCGAGCAATGCAATGAGGGGTGTTGGAGACTTAACACCGATAGTTGTTTCTGTGTTGCCGGCCTGCACAAAAATGTCAAGCCGGGAACGTACGGCCTCAAGAGCGTCGCAGATTGAGATGTGATCTACCTGCTGTGTTTCTAAGTTGTCAGCCACCCAATAGCCAGCCAGTGCAAGCGGTGCGGAGAGTGCGCTGAGAAAGTCCATGGTGTACGTGGTGGCAATGCCGCGGTCGAATCGGTAACCCAATGGTGGTCTAAGTGCCGAGAGCAGAAGGCTGCGATTATCGGGCTCAAACATCGGACGGTGCTCCTGCAAGGTCTGTCAACAAGATGGCAACTTGCGACCAGCGATACGTATACATTGACGTACCCGAGCGGCCACCCCACTGTGCGAGTTGTTTCGCATTATCTAGCCTTGCCCGCGCACGTTTCATTGCTCGTTCACGCAACAGCACTAAATTTCGGGCTGCTTTGTTTGTCACCAGTTGATCTGCCTTAAGCGTTGGGGCAAGTTCTGACCATGCTTCAACAAAGTCGACTGCAGAAGGTGGCACAACTCGAAGCTTGTTGCACATCACCCAAAAATCTGAACGGTCCCATTTCGTCCATACGCCTTCAAGCTCACACTCAGTGTTCCATTCTCTGACTTCGTCATGAAATACGTCTGTTCCCTCGTTGAGTTGCTTGCCCTGCTTTTCGAGAATCTCAGCAAGCATGTAGTTATAAAGCAATGCCGCACCACGAACAGCGATTGCAAAGTGTTTTGCATGCTGAACTACCCGAAAGTGTTCAGCTGGAATTATGTGTTGCGTAAACTCATTCCACACCAATGGCTCGCCGCGCGGTTTATACCGGTGCTCAACGAGCCACTGCAACAGCGTTCCATCACTATTTTCAAGCAGACGATCACGCAGCCATCCCTCCTCAGCCTGACTTAGTTTGAAATCAAGAGATGAAAGCTGCGGGAATCCTTTAGGCGAAGGTGGAATGCTTGGCGACCACATAGTGGACACTTCATCTGTGGCTTCGGTGACCTCTGACTGCCGCAGCGATTCAGGGCTGGCTGTAAACCGCGACACATCAGTCTTGGACGCACGTTGCCGGAGTACTCCGAAATGTTGGAGCGCATTCCAATACATCGTTGATGGCAAGGTTTTTAGGCGATAACCCACTTCGCGGCCAATCAAGCCCTCCAGATCCCCACCTGCGATGAGAACCTGAATCAGCTCTCTTTCCTTTTTCGCTACATATTCCAGCAAACGCTGGCCGGAATGATTGCGTGAACCGACGATGAACAACCATGGCGTAAAGAGAAAATACCTCGCTCGCTGATGTAGGACAGATATACCCGGGAACATCAAATCGGAAATGATGTCGCGGATAACTCCAGTGCCAAGTTCGTCTCGACTATCGCGTTGCGCGAACAGCT
>JAUMAI010000695.1:0-2282 GCA_032116775.1 Pirellula sp.
GTGGGAGCATCCACAGAGCCACTCGAACCCCCACCTGCTAAAGAACATCGCACAAGAGGGAATTCGTCTTTGAACTCTGAAGACCTGCTTCACAAAGCGAACACAGCTATATCGTCGGCGAAGTTGCTGCTTGCATCCGGTGACGCAGATGGCGCGTGCAATCGCGCCTACTACGCTATGTTCGATGCGGCACGTGCTGCTTTGATGGCATTCCAGAAATCCGATGAAGTACTGACTATTAAAACTCATAGCGGATTGATCGCTAGCTTCAGCCTTCAATTAGTCAAACCCGGCCTGATCGATATCGAACTCGGGAAATCGCTGAATAAAGTTGCGGTTTCAATTACGAAGTGCAACGCGGTTTAAAGATTCATGAAACACCTGGTGCGGGGTTTTGAATCCCAGTCTTTTTCTCGGTCGGTGGTTCAATAGATCTTCGATCATTTTAAGCTCTACATCGCTAACAGTAGATAAGCGACGTTTCTTCGGGATGTACTGTCGAAGTAACCCGTTGAAGTTTTCATTCGATCCACGCTGCCAACTTGCAAAAGGATCAGCGAAGTAAGCAGTCGAACCCAAGGATTCATCAATCTGTCTATGGCCTGCAAACTCCTTACCATTATCGAAGGTAATCGTCTTGACCCGCGCGGCGATCGGTTCAAGGCGCTTGATGATGGCAGCGCTCACTTGTTCAGACGTTTTTCGCTCAACCTTGGTCACCACTGCAAAACCGCTTTTTCTCTCAACCAGGGTGACGATGGCATGTTGATGCGCAGCGCCAATGACGGTGTCGCCCTCCCAATGCCCGATTTGGGCGCGCTGTTCAACCGACGTGGGCCGTTCAAGAATCGAGCGCCGGTGCGGGATTTGACCGCGGCGATCATGGCCACTGGCATAGCGCTTACGGCGCTTTTTTTGGCAGCGCAGGGAGCGCCATAGATGACCCCCTTGCGCCTTGTCCGCGTAGATTTTTTGATAAATCGTCTCGTGGCTAATCGGGAGGTGGCTGGCGATTTGCTCGGGGCTCCATTGCAAAGCAAGAAACCCTCGAACCGCTTGCCAGATTTCCGGCGCGATGCGCGCCGCATTGCGGCTGCAGCACAATCGCTCTTCAGACAGATGCTGGGCTTGCCGGGGCCGATACCCTCGTCGGCCCGAGCCCCGCGTCAACTCTCGGCTGATAGTCGATTTGTGACGCCCCAGTATCTGGGCGATCTCGGCTTGGTTATGTCCGGCTTTCATCAATGCATGGATCTGATAACGTTCGGTCTGGCTGAGGTGTGTATAGGTCATCGGGCTTCTTCGACTGGCAGGTCAAAATGCTTCGATGCTAATGCACCTCAGCCACCCGACCCGTTAATCAAAGTTGCGCTTCGTCCTTGAATTCACCGCTTTACCTACAGTTCTACTGGCTTTGATAATTGGCGAAAGATCCGGTCGGTTCGCAGAATCGATAGGAATAGGTACTGTAACAATGAAGATTTCGCACTCTTTAAGTTTTGCGCTGTCGCTGGAGTATTCGACTTGAGAGGCATCCTGCAAATCTTTGGCTGTCACTTCGAGCGTGCTGTCTTTTCCTGCCTGTAGTTCTGCCACACGAGCGGTATTGATATCAAAGCCTAACACCGGTCGGACTTTGCCGAATTCAACTGCTAACGGCAGCCCAACGTAGCCAAGTCCAATGGTAATCCTCCCTCAGGTTAACGGGGTGCTGAAGTAGAATTTTCTCAATAGGAGGAGTTCTACATGAAGAAGTCGAGATTTACAGATAGCCAGATCATGGATGCACTAAAGCGGGCCGAGGCAGGGTTCAAGGTGCCAGACCTGTGCCGGGAGTTAGGCATCAGCAGTGGATTGTTTTACCGCTGGCGTGCCAAGTTTGGTGGGATGGATGCCTCGATGATGTCGCGGATGAAGGAGCTGGAAGAAGAGAACCGACGGCTTCGGAAGATGATTGTCGACGAGCGGTTGAAGGCCGAGATTGTTCAGGAGGCACTTGCAAAAAAGTGGTGAGGCCATCTCGCCGCTGCGAGATGGCCAAGCGAGCGGTACAAGAGAAAGGCGTCTCCATCAAGCTGGCCTGTGAAGCATTTCAGGTCAGTGAAACGTGCTACCGATATCAGCCCAAGTGCCGTGCTGAGAATGATGTGATTGCCGACTGGCTGATTCGCCTGACTGAGAACCGTCGGAATTGGGGCTTTGGTCTTTGCTTCCTGTATCTGCGCAACGTGAGGGGCTATGTATGGAATCACAAGCGGGTTTATCGGATTTATAAGGAATTA
>JAUMAI010000696.1:0-3781 GCA_032116775.1 Pirellula sp.
GCTGTTTGGGTGATTAAGCAGGGGTTGATGGAAATTTAATCCGCCAGCTTCTTCTTACCTCGAAAGCCTCTCATGAATTGTCTCAAGCCGCTTCGTTGCGCGAGCGTCTTTGTTCCACGCTTTTTTCTAACAGCTCTTTTTAGCTTTCTCTCGGCACAGACGAATTGCCACCTGCTGCAAGCGGATGAAGCGCATCAGAACTTCAAGCCCGATCAGAGCCAGATACCAGCCACTCCGCCGAGCAATGCGATCGTTTTGTGGGATGGCAAGTCGCTAGAAAACTGGACTGCGATGGACGGCAGTGCGGTCAACTGGAAAGTGGAAAATGGCGAGTTGATTTCAACACCCAATGGACATCACTCCAATCATATCGTCAGCAAATTGCAGTTCCGAGATGCAGATATTCACGTAGAGTTCAACACTGTCAAGAAAAGCCAAGGCAATAGCGGTGTCTACATTCACGGTAATTACGAATTACAGATCCTCGACTCATTTGGCAAAGCAAATCCAGACCAAAATGACACTGGATCCATCTACGGTTTTCATGCACCTAAGGTAAACGCTTCTAAGCCTGCGGGTGAATGGCAAGTTTATGATATCCGTTACACCGCCCCGCGCCGTGAAGAGGGTAAAATCGTAACGCCCGGTATGATCACGGCTTGGCTGAACGGCCAGCCGGTACAACAAGAACGTACGTTCACCGATCCACGTTCTCAATTTCATCCGTTTCGCTATCGAACGACTGACTACCTCAAGAAGATGAATCAACAGATGCAGAAGACATCGGTGGGACCAGTTTTCTTGCAAGATCATGGCAGTCCGGTACGTTTCCGAAATGTCTGGGTTGTACCTCGCGATGACCAGCATCAGGTCTACCAACCGTAACCCGAAGCCCGTAACAGAAGGCCCATAACACAAGATATAGCGTGTGGTTAAATCACAACTGCGCTATCTCCATCGCCCCCTCGCAGACTGAGCCCCCAAACCGCGAGCGGTGGTCTGGCGTCCACATGAGCCTGCTACTTTGCCCATCAGGGCAGGCACGTGAACGTCAGTGCATGCCTATCAGAATGCATGTGTCAAGGTTGCTCCCGACACATCCTTCGCTCTGCGATAAAAGGCGGCAGCTAGGGAAGAGCGACCAAAACTTCGAGAAAAATCTTTAACGTTGGGGGCAAAACCGAGGGTCGATTGGAGTTATTACATAAGCAGGGGCGCGTCTTCTTGGAACGCAGCATCCTAGCCACAGCCCACTTTGACCAAATCTCGCTACACCAAAACCACGCATACTGGTAGAGCCGCGGAGCCTAACAGGAATCAGTTTTGATAACTCCACAACTCACCATATCCCTTCCCGCTTTTTGTTTGAACGCTGTGATGGAATCTGAAGATTCGCGACAAATCCGATTTCTCAAGCTCTACACAGCTCATGAATTGGCTATTCGGGCATTTGTGCGTACTTTGCTACCGACTCGAGACGATGCTCAAGAAGTGATGCAAGAGATTGCTGTGGTACTCTGGAAGAAGTTTACCGAATACCCCAGTGGCGAAGACTTTAGGAGATGGGCCTTTGCTGTGGCCCGGTACGAGGCGTTAGCGTGGCTGCGCGATCGGGCACGCGATCGTTTGGTATTTAGCCCCGAGGTGCTGCAACTCCTTGCGAACGAAGCCGAACAAAGAGCCGACTATCATGCGACTCAACGCGCCGCATTGGATGAATGTCTCAATAAACTCCCTGATCATCAGCGCGAATTAATACAACAAGCGTATGCACCGGGTGCACGCATCGACGAAATAGCGCAACAGCGCGGGCAAACAGCAATGTCTTTATATAAGCTACTTCAGCGATTAAGGCTCGCATTGCTCGAATGCACTCGACGCTCATTGCTAAATGAGGGTCTCACATGAACGACCCCCACCACCTACCGTTCAACAACCCATGCTTGGCCCAACTGGCTCGAGAGAGTGAACCACTTTCCAACCAGATTGAATCTCTGCTACATGCCTATGTCGATGGCTCTATCACGAGCGAACAAAAACTGGAACTCGAAGCTGTACTTACACAGGACAAAGCAGCACGTCAAAGATTAGTGGATTATTTGGCACTCGATAGTGCTCTTATCGCGGACTGTTTCGTAACGGCTACTGAAACCGAGTCCGAATCAATGAGCCCTCAGCCATCAATATCCGCTGCAGAGCATGTTTCGAATCGATCGTTGCGACGTAGTTTCCAGTCGACAACTAATTGGGGCAGCAACAACCGCATTTGGTGGTTGTCCGCTGCTGCCACCATCTTGCTGGTTATCGGCTGGAGCCTTTTTACTCAATGGCCTAGTTCAATCAACCAATCGCCCGATAAATCTATTGTTTGGGCTGAGATAATGGAAGTAAATCAAGCGCGATTTGCTTCATCCACCGCTTCTTGGCGAACAGGGGACCGACTTCAGATCACAGATCTGGCAATAGAGTCAGGTAACGTTGACTTGAAGCTAGATTCTGGAGTTACTCTTTCGCTTGAAGGACCGTTTAAGGCCCGCTTTGAAAATGCAACCACCTTACGACTCATCGAAGGTCGAATGAGCGCTGAGGTCAGCGAAGCAGGCAAAGGCTTCACGGTACGTACAGCCGAGAGTGAAGTCGTCGACCTGGGAACACGATTCGGAATCAGTGCTAATTCAAATGGCGAAACGGACGTTGTCGTCTTCGAGGGAGAGGTAAAAGTTCGTCGCCATAATTCACAGACTAAGGGCGAAGCTTGGACCACGCTGCATTCGGGCGAAGCTGTCCGAGTGCAACAAAAGCAAAAAGAGCTGCAACGCTTGGCGCGAGTTCGACTATCAAAAAACCGAAAGCTCTGGTCTACACAATCATCGAGTCCCAGTAGCTTAGTCGTCGACGTTGAAGACAATGCTACAGAACCAGAGTTCTTGCATTATCTTGGGGTCGTCGCTCAGGGGATGGGAGTTGACGCTCAACCTTTCTCGGATCGCCCCACTGCAAAATGGCAAGCAATACCGGGAAGAGAATTTCCTGCGGAACTCGAATCGATTGACTTAGTTCGCACCTTTCTGGCGGATCGCGGCGATCGCGATCTTGAAATTCGAATTAAAGTCAGCCAACCTTGCATCCTGTACGTGATACATGACGATCGCCGACCTGAACCAAGTTGGCTGGAAAAAGAATTCCTCAAAACCGACTGGCAAATTCGTGTGGGTCCATGGCCAGCGACTATGGCCAAAGATATCCAACCTGATCCAAACGGAAAATTGTTCATCCCCTGTTCGGTATGGAAATGTCGAGTGGATCGCGCGGGTGACATTGTGTTAGGAAGTCCATTCGTCAAAGGCTCGAAAGGCCAAGGGCTAATGTATGCGATTGCCGTAAGCCCTGTAGCCAAACCACCTGTTCAAATTACATCCAGCAATTAAGGAGACTGCTCGCCGAGGGTTACAACCAAAAACGGATTGGGGCCGAGATCGACCGATTTCTTTCCAGAGCTTGTTGCGACGAACCATGACGACAGCATGACGATCGAAAGCAACTCTAAGAATCGATCCACCCCCAATCGTTTCAGACGCAACCTTACAGCCAGCAGCACCAAAGCACGTTAATTTTTGTAGGAGCCATAACTATGAACCGTCCATTCCACGGAAGCGTTATCCAAGATCGTCGCTTGTGCGGTACGAGAGACCTCGTTGCGAGTCGTCGCGAGTTTTTAAGCCGCAGCGGGTTAGGAATCGGCTCTTTGAGCTTGGCATTTTTACTCCAACCTACATCACAG
>JAUMAI010000697.1:0-4983 GCA_032116775.1 Pirellula sp.
GCCCGAGGCGTCTTGCTTCAACGTCTTGTCACCACCGGAAGCTAGTTCGTACAGCTTACCACTAATTCCACCGAGGCGAGCGGTGCTGATGGAACCGATACCGATACGAGCTTGTTGGTTGGAGACCACATCACCACCCAGTTGGAAGAGTGCTCCACCACCGGAGACGGTGAACTCAAAGCCTTTGCTTGAGCCATCTTCTACCGTGAGGGTCAAATCCAATGCGGAGGTATTGATGGAGAACTTATTGCCGTCAGCTGTTGCTGTAACACCGTTAACCGTAGCTTGGACGTCGCTACCAGTTGCACGGCTAGCACTCAAGTTATCCTTGAATGTACCGGCCAAACCTTCGTTGATCACATTCGCGGTAACCAAGCCTTTGCTACCATAGCTCGTTGAGCGGAAGGTAACAGTCTGTCCCGATTGAACAGCGGATACACCGGTCGAATCGCTCAACAGCTTGATCGCGTCAGCGATTTGGTTGACCGAAGATCCAGCTTTGAAGTTGAACACTTCCGTGCCTTCGCGACCACCGATTTCCAAAACCAAGTCGTCGTTCAGAACACCACCACCGGTGTTGTTCGTGTTTGCGGTAGACTTAGTATCGGCAGTCTTGGCACCATTAGCATTGCCGTCACCATTGACGGTTGTTGCTGTTGCATTGAACTCATTCAAGCCACCGACCGCCGTTGCGATTGCAGCAAGCGTTGTATCCGATGCATCGTCGATAGTCACCGTCAATACTTTGTCGTTGGAGTTGTAAGCAGCGGTTGGGGTTGCACCCAAGCCGGTCTCTGTTACAACCTTGACAGACACGCCGTTGAAGTCTGCGCCAGTAGTAGCTGCAGTGATGGAAACATAGTCTTGGTCAGTGGTACCTGTCACGTTTGCGTCAGCACCGGAGCCGTCTACCACACCGTCACCAGCTGTGGCAATACTTGCTTCAAATTCTGATAGCGTATTGATCGCAGCGACAACGTTTGCTGTTGTTGTTGCAGCAGCGTTATTGATGTTAACCGTGATTTCCTTAGCTTCCGCGTCGTAGGAGGCTGTTTCAGAACCAACAGCGGTGCTGTCAGCGTTGAACTTGACGGTAATACCATTGTATTTTTCGTTGTTATCCTTCGCACGCACTAGTACCTCGCCAGCACCTGCGAATGTTAGCGTAGTTTCCGAAGCGAACTTCAGGTCGGTGGTAGCAGCGGCGGCTGCACTGACTGCGGAAGCATTGGTCGAGATCTCACCACGCGTTGCAGCAGCGGTGATATCGACGTCTACTTTAACTGAGCCAGTGGCACCCAGGTTTGCCTGGTCGATCCGTACATCGCGAAGCGTTGAGATCGAGCCAGCATTGGAAACGAAGTCCAAAGATCCATCGAGCAATCGCTTGCCTTGGAACGAGGTTGTTTGAGCAATTCGGTTGATTGCTTCCAGTGAGGAGTCAATCTGCAGCTGGTTAGCAGCGATTTCTTCATCACTTAAAGCTCCACCGTTAGCAGCTTCAGTTACCAGCCCGCGAACGTCGTTTAGCAAGCTCGCAACCTGGCCTAAAGCACTGTCTGCAGTAGCGATGATTTGATTCGCTCGCTGCGTGTTACTGAGAGCTTTGTTGATCGCAGTGATATCACTACGCAAAGCTTCACTCGCAATCAAACCTGCCGGGTCGTCTTTACCCGAGTTGATTCGCATACCGGTGGCCAAACGGGTCATTGCGGTCTGCAGCGAGTTGTTAGTACGGTCTAGTCGGCTCTGGGCAACCAGAGAGTTTACGTTGGTGTTGATTCGAGTCATCTAAGCAAGACTCCACTATGGGGGATCGCAAGAAAGATCTGAGCATAACAAGGTTGCAAGGCCTTCTGGCGGTCTTTAGGGCCGGCGAACCGTTCGCCGAAGGCCAACCTGTACCGCTAACCTTGCTTGCTGCAAATCCCGCAGCTCGCGACTGACCAGACAACACTTTCTCAGCCGGCCCAAGAAAGAATCGTCAGGTGCATCGCGCCTGCAAAGATAATTGCCACATGTACCATCCAGAGAAGTCCACGAGGATGCTTTCTTTAAGGTACCCGCAACCATAGCATCGGCTTCTGCATCGTGTGTAATTATCGCGCAAAGATTTTTCCAATAAAGTTACTGCAAGTACTATGCTATTCTGCGATTAATCGCTACCGCCCCCGCAACCGTAATATATTTACAAATGCGTTTTTCTCAAGGAAATACTCAAGAATCTCTCAGTCCTAGTCGGACGTGCGCATCCTGCGATCGCTGCAATTGCGAAAGCCCTGAAATTCAGGCTGATTTCGCTAGTCGACACAAGTTTGCTTAAAGTTCCCGTACATAGCTTCACTGACCGCTATTCTTTCACTTCGATCAAGAGCGACTCAGTTTCTCCTATTTCGATGCGCAGAAACACTCAGAAATTGTTCAGCCACGGCTGTTCGCGAAGGGGATACTGCAGCAGCCTAGTAATGATTGAAGCGGTCGTAGCAACAGCGAATTGTTGGTGCCTCGGCTAGGTGAGCTGATCGTTATATTGCCAAGTGTTTCGCCAGACCTGAGAGGGAATGCTATGTTCCCGTTTCTGTAAATTCTCAGCCTAGTGATAAAAGGTTGGGAGACAACTTAAGATACCCAACCACCATTGTTTGGATATCAAGAATAAGAGGCAGAAGCATTGGGTCTTATAAACCTGCCTATGTGATTCCGAGCATCAACCCGACAGATTGTAAAGTTGTACTGGCTGCACGATTCCACAAAACGGTATGTAGAAATTCAGGATGTGGGAGAAGAGAAGCCCCCTGTGTTCGTTATGGCAGAATAACGAATGTATGCAGGTGTGAAGAAGGCTGTTGAAGCAGTTCCTTAAGTCATTGCGTCCCATATATACAGCGTGCTGCGTGGGGGCTCCGTGTTACGGGATGAGGAGGTATTGTTCCTCATACAATAGAGGAAGGAAAGAAAAGGAGAGGCTCGCTCAGTCTATTAACGAAGACAGGCCGAGCACTGGGAGGATGGGGGCCAGTGCCGGCCTGCTTATCTAGCTTTTTTAAAGGCGAATGAATTTCGCCGTTGTGTTTATTCGTTTCCGCCAACACGACGAGTGTCTGAAGGCTGGATATGACCAGCTTTCCGATTCTCTCGTTTAATCGCTTCGTACACTTCTTGACGGTGAACGGGAATATCCTGAGGGGCCTCTATGCCCAAGCGAACTTTGTCACCACGGATATCCACAATTGTCACTACCACATCATCGCCAATCATGATGCTTTCATCACGATGCCTTGACAATACTAGCATGTATAACTCCTTCTTTTTTTCTCACCAGTATTCCTGTCACCAGTGTGCTTGAGCCAGCAGGCGCTAGCTGGTTTCCTCCATCACCAGGAATCTTATCGCAGTTCAATCAATGGCTGTCATTCTGCAGAATGCGGTAAATGGCTTTTTCAATTGCACCCAGTTGCAATCGTAGGTCACCTAAGCCGGAAGCAGTTTCGCCAACAATGGTTCTGCGAGACTGCTTATCGACGCTACTCCCCTATACGATGACATACCATTTACAATTTCAGATTGATCCGGCAGTTCGGTTTGTGACTGTGATGTGCATCACAACTACCGATACGAATGCGCCGGACCATGGTGTCAAAGTGCTTCACGGTTGTGACGATTGAACCGAAAATCCCTGTGCACTTAGCCAATTCAAACAAAGTTTAGGCCAAAGGCTGGTCTCGGGGTATTTCTGCGCTAAGCCAATACCGTGAGGACCTTGCGGAAAGATATGTAATTCGCTCGGTACCTTGTGTCGTGCTAACGCCGAGTAGTATGCCAGGCTGTTCTCTACCACAACGACTTTATCTTCTTGGGTATGTAGTAAAAACGTTGGTGGCGTATTTTCGTTGACGCGATCCTCCGAAGACATGCTGGCGACTAAATCAGGGTCAGCATTTTCACCGAGTAGATTTCGTTGACTACCTTGGTGAGTGTAGGGTTTGCCCATCCCGATAACCGGATAGCAGAGGATCGCTGCATCAGGGCGACTGCTATGGCGAAAAATGGGATCCTCCGCTTGCGGATTGCCCTGGTCAAATTGCGTTGATACGGTGGAAGAGAGATGTCCGCCAGCAGAAAAGCCAATGACACCCACATGCTTGGGATCGACATGCCATTTTGTGGCATGATGCCGTACTAGACGAATGGCGCGTTGAGCATCTTGCAGTGGTACTGGATGGCCGTAACCGCCACCCCGGTGACGATAGAGACAAATGAACGCGCCAAGTCCATGTTCGTTGCACCACTGCGCGATTTGATACCCCTCGTGATCGATCGCTAGTCCACCATAACCGCCACCTGGTACGATCACGATTAACGAGATGGGTGGAGCCTGGGTATCTCGTTTGGGTAAATATAAAAGTCCGTGTGGTTGATGTCCTTCACCGTCTCCTAGCTTCCCTGGAATTTCTCCATCGTACAGTTCAATTCTTTGCTTGCTGATTTCGGCAAGCACTTCTCCCCGCAGCACCCCGGAAAGAATCGTTGGCGTTCCAAGAAAGCTTACAGCCATGGAGAGCCATAGGGCAAAAAAACGATACGTCAATTGCATGGTATGCCTCAACAGTTAGCAAAAGTAAACAAACTGGATTTCGTTTGTTTATCAGGGATAGGCAGGGTGGGCTAAGATTCAAGCTGTCGCAGGGAGTTAAGGCGGGTGCGAAAAGCTTTGAGCACATCGGCGAGCGGGTAAATCAGTTTCGCATCGCTCGCCGTGGGATCAAGGACAACCCAGCGTAGCCCACTCTGAAAACCTGCAACCAGCAACTTGCCTAACTCGATTTCGGTAGGTTGCTGAATCTCCCATTGGAATTGCGATAGGCCAGCGTCATCTCTCACGCTGACCGTCCGGCTAGCAGGGTTGTTGAGCAAGCGAGTATATTGCTCAGCCTTGTCATAGGTGGAAAAAATTACAATTGCTTCTCCAACCTGATCGATATT
>JAUMAI010000697.1:4993-8435 GCA_032116775.1 Pirellula sp.
ATTCCATAGCGCAGCGCTGGTTTCATTGCTCTCACTGCGCTGCAATAGCAGCCAAGGTTGCAAGTCTATCGAAGAGAGTTGTGCAGCAGGTAGAATGGGAAGCATGATAAGCGCGGGGATTTGTCTATGGATGGGAAATACTTTGAATTCAAAGCGTAGTTGAAGACCAAGCAGGGTGTCGGTGCTGAATTACCTGTTGGTTTCAGCAACCAGCTACTCATCTTAGCTGTTAGAGTCTCGCAGAACCATCGCTTGCATTAGGACTTTCATCTTCAATCGAGGAAATGCTTCCCCAGCCACCACCACCTGGAGTACGAATTGATAGTTTATCCCCAGGGTACATATCTAACTGGCTCGTTCCGGGTAACCGCTGGCTTACTCCTCCAGACCTTATCAAGATATTCTCCCCAAGAGCACCAGGTGAACCTCCGTGAAGTCCATAAGGAGGTGGGGCACTGCGTCTTGATGAGAGTAGAGAGCATTGAACTGGGGCTAGAAATTCAAATGTCCGGATAACACCATTGCCACCCCGGTACTCCCCTGCCCCACCGCTATTAGGGCGAATCGCAAACTCTACCAATCGAACGGGATAACGCAACTCAAGTATTTCCGGATCCGTAATACGAGTATTCGTCATATGAGAGTGTACCGCATCGCAACCTGGACCATGTGCAGTAGCTCCGGTACCACCGCAAATGGTTTCGTAGTATCCAAAGGTGTTGTCACCAAAAAGGAAGTTATTCATCGTTCCTTGACTTGCTGCTGCCGCATCGAAAGCTCCAAGGAGTACGTCAACGATTCGTTGCGAGGTTTCAACATTACCAGCCGCAACCGCTGGCAATTCCGCTTGACTGAGCGAATCGCAGCGACCTGCATCCAGCGGGTTTAGAAAACTACGCGGTATCAACAAGTCGATATCACGTAAAGCTCCTTCATTGAGCGGAAGTTCATCACCCGCTAGTAGTCGGATAACATAGAGCAGTGCAGCGGTGACAATAGCTGGATTGGCATTGAAGTTTTTAGGATGGGGTGCTGATGTACCGGTGAAGTCGATATGCAATTGCCAAAGACGACGGTTGGTTTCAAGTGAGCTTTGGGTTGTCACTTGCGATTTATGGATGCGAACACAAATTTTGTGTCCATCGTCAAGTTGATCCTCGAAGTACAACTCTGTTGTAGGTAGAGAATCAATCCATTGCTGCACACGTTCCGCTGAGGCCGCCATGATCTGATGCATGACACGATTCAGTGTATGGCTGCCATGTTCTGATATAAGCTCCAATATTTGTTGTGATCCAAAACGATTAGCGGCAATTTGAGCCTGTAAATCCGCTAGGTTTTCCTTCGGTGAGCGAGAGGGAAAACGCGCGGAAAGAAGTTCGCGGTTGATGATTTCTGCTTGTAGTACACCATTCTTAATCAAGTACTGGGGACGTAGCAGAACTCCTTCTTGCTCAAGATTGCTCGCCATGGGGGGCATCGATCCCGCGGCGATACCCCCGATCTCAGCATGATGGGCGCGACATGCGACCACAAATGCTCTCAGGCCAGTACTTGGGTCATCGACCGGGCTGACAACGGTGATATCGGGAAGATGCGAGCCTCCTCGATTGGGGTCATTGGTAAGTAAGACATCCCGCCCCGTAGCTTCAGGGAAAATATGGAGGAGTTGGCGGACGGTTTGTCCCATAGCTCCAAGATGGACAGGAACATGGGGTGCATTGGCAATCAGATACCCTTGCGAATCGAAAATCGCGCAGCTAAAGTCGCGACGTTCTTTGATGTTGACACTTATGGCTGTTCGTTCCAGGATCTCTCCCATACTATCAGCGATCGTTGCTAAACGCTGGGCTAGGATATCACGGAAAATAGGGTCTGATTCGTCTGGCTGTGTCTGCTTAGAGACAACTGTCGGTTGGGATGAAAGGATATGCTTGGGAGTCTCTTTCGATTTAACGATTCGAAGGATACCGGAGTGCTCAAGAGTCGCGGTCCATCCGTGAGCAATCAACGTCGTATGTCCCTGGCTGATCACAACGCCTGGACCTGCGATAGGAGTATTTATAGGTAAGTTCCGACGATACTGTAGCCAGCAATCCTGCCATCCTTCATGGCACCAAAGACGATGAGGAATCATGGGTTGCGAATTGAGGATAACGGTTGGCCAGCTTTCGGCTTTATGAATACATTGCGCTTCCAACCGTATAACACACACCTCGATTTCGCGGTTGGCCAATGTATAACCAAAATGCAATTGGTGTGCTTGCGCGAAAAGCAGAGCAATATTGTCACGTTCCCCCGCTCCGACTAATAGTGTCGCTTCGGTACCAACATAGCGTAACTCGAAGTGACGCGTGTGGATTATGGATTTATCGTCGTAACCCAACTGAGACAATTCTGTTTGAAGTCTGTCAGTTGCAGATTCGATGAGTGGTGTATGTTGTGCCCATGAGAACCGGGAGAGTGGCTGGTAAACTGGTAACGCGGCAAAGCATTTATGTTGCGCTAGGCCGATACCCGCAGCGCTGAAAAGACCAGCAAGTGGAGGATCGATGATGGTTGTGATCCCCAAACACTCGGCTAGGTCGCATTGATGCTGTCCTGCAGCACCACCAAAGCCAACCAAAACATGATCTCTAGGGTCAGCCCCTTGTCGGGTTGAAATCACCGCGATAGCATCCGCCATGCACTGATTCGCTAACTTACGGAAGCCTTCGGCGATCATCAGATCACTTTGGCTAATCGATAGAGTATGACGAATCGAAGTTGCTATTTCATTCAGCCGCTGTTGGGCTGCAGCAAGGTCGAGCGGTAATGGGAATGCCTCAGCGGGAATGATACCGAGAAGAACGTTGATGTCGGTGATTGTTAGCGGTCCACCTTGTCCATAGCAGGCTGGACCAGGATTAGAGCCAGCACTAGCGGGACCTACTCGTAACTGTACTCCATCGAAAGAACAAATCGAGCCACCACCAGCTGCCACTGTATGGATGGAAAGTATGGGAGTCACGATACGCACCCCAGCTTTTCTCGTATCGAATTGAAGCGGTAGGTGGGTTGCCGAACAACGACTTACATCGGTGCTCGTTCCACCCATGTCAAAGGCGAGTGCTTGGTTGAGCCCTAGTTGTTGGAGCAGAGATTGCACAGCGACCACTCCACCCGCTGGTCCAGACAGTACACTATCTTTACCACGAAACTCCTCTGCTGGTACAAGTGATCCAGCACTTGTCATGATCTCAAAATCGGAGCGATTATCACGATTTAGTGTTTGCTCAATTGTCTGCAGATAATCGCGAATGATTGGGCTCAAATAACCATCTACTGAAGCTGTTTCGGCTCGGGAAACAATTTTTCGCACTGGTGAGATGTCGGCGCTGCAGATCACCTCATCGAAGGAGTATTCTTGAGCAACTCTAGCAACTGTATGTTCATGCTCGGG
>JAUMAI010000697.1:8445-26762 GCA_032116775.1 Pirellula sp.
CACAGGGCAAATGTCGCTCTAAGTTCCGTGGTATCAAGTGGGAGCAACACGTCTCCCTGGGCGGTGATCCGTTCCTGTACTTCGGCAACAAAGCGGCAAAGTGGAGCGGGTTTGACCACGTTCAGTGCAAATAGGTCAGGACGATCCTGTGTACCAATCCAGGGTAAATCAGCAAAACCTTGGGTGAGGCATATTCCGACCGATGCGCCGGTGCGTGTGAGTAGGGCATTGGTTCCTCGAGTAGTACCGAGCCTAACCGTCAGAGGTGGCAGGGGGTGATTGAGTGGGATGTTTAGTAATAAGTGAGCAGCTAGTAGGGGTGATTCTTTGCCTGCATGGAGGGTGATGCTTATGCCCATCTCTTCGCCCCTGGCAAGCAGTTCGGCCGGAACGCAAGCGTCGAATTCCAACCAATTTTCACCAGAGTCTGATACCACTGCAGTCCAAGAGGAGGTAGAGCTAGGAATTAATGCAGAAATACGACAATCGCGCCAGAAACCCGCGCAACTCGTCGGCAGGTTTTTTAGAATAAATTTCCGGTCGGTCAGTCGCTTGGTAAAAGCGCATCGGACCAAGCCACTGCTCAAGACTTTTATGGTTTGAAGTTGCGCACCTTCACGCAGCGACTCAGCAGACCATAGAATGGCATCTGTGAAAGTACCACCGACATCAACCCATAACTTGGACTTCGGTTTCATGATGATCTCATCGAAAATGTCACTCAAGGAAGCTTCCGGTTGCGCTCGTCGGTTAGGGATTGGATTTAAGGCTGGGCTCGATTTACTGCGCCTGCTGGATACCGAAAAAAGTAACGGATCAGCATTGTATCGCGAAAAAATTGGGAACGTGGCAAACTCGATCCGACAAGGAAAAACTTTTGCGGAAAGCATGATTGCGGAAGGTAAGTACTTTCCACCATTATTCATTCAGCTTGTTCACGCAGGTGAGACTGCCGGGGGACTCGACACCATCCTGTTGCATCTGGCAGATTACTATGACGAATTGAGAAGGACTCGTTCAAGTTTCCTACAACGCATTGCCTGGCCCTGTCTTCAATTGGTGATGGCGGTTGGGGTCATCGGCTTAGTTATCTTGATCCAGGGAATGTTGTCCTCCTCTCCCAGTGGCCCAGCCTATGATGCGACGACGCTGGGTTTGAGTGGCCTCGGTGGTTTTGTTATTTATTGTATCGTCGTCAGTTTATTCTTTGGAACCATTGGACTGACGATTTATGGAGTGATCCAGAACTGGTTCAACTCGCAGTCTATTCTGTTTCCCCTGATCCAAAAAATACCAGTGGTTGGGACTCCTTTACAAACACTTAGCTTGGCTCGTTTTACTATGACCCTATCGTTGCTTTTGAACGCTGGTGTTGATGCAATTCGAAGCGTTAAACAAGCCTTTCGGAGTACAGGCAATTACTATTTGATGGGGGGAATGGACAAGTCCCTCGAGGCGATCAAGCGTGGAGAATCGTTTGGCCAAGCCTTTCGTGAAGCGGGAGTATTTCCCAATGATTTCTTAGAGTATGTAGAGATCGGTGAGATGAGCGGTACTGAAACGGAATCGCTCGATCGATTGGCCGCAACCTATCAGGAGAGAGGCAAGGTCGCGTTGGTCGCTTTAGCCATGGCCGCGAGCGGCCTAATTTGGTTGTTTGTCACTGCCATAATCATTTTCATGATTATGCGAATGGCCATGCAGTATATCAATTTGCTCAATAATCCGATGGGATAATATTGCAGAAGTGAGAGTTCTGTGTTTTATGGCTCGGCGCAGGCGTGAGATGCTAGATCACTGAGGGTTTTAGGAAAACTCGACATCATTTGCGAATCATGCAGCCGACGTGTGTACGCAACGCGAGTGAGTCGTAGAGCGTCGGCTTCTTTTAATACCGAGTTCGAATATGTTTGGAGTACTCTTTGGCTTCGAGTAACTTCCCGTTCGTTGGTCTCACTGCCGCGCGACTGCGCATCGCGGTCGCTTCCGCCTCGACATCAATGAGTCCCAGTTGATTAGCCAGGTCATCGGAATATCCAGGGAAGAGAATTCTAAGATCCGCTGGAATAGTGCCCGGTTTAAGGTTGTTGATATGCTGAACTAAATTCGTTGTGCAATTATTGGTCAGTGTGTCATAAAACTCGGGTTGCTTGGCGATCTGATTGATGCGCTTCATGATATCGAGCCATAGGGCTTGGACGTCTTCCGGTGAGGCTTTAGCGCGATAGAGAAAAACTTCAACATGGCGGACATCGGTGCGCAAGCGGATCAAATCGCGTTCCGTGCCGATGATATACATTAACTCATAGCGCTTCAGCGCGCCTCCCATTGGCGTATAGACTTCGCCTCGTTCGAGTCGAGCCTCGACGCTGACAACCAGTTGCTCACCATCACGTAAACCAAAGCTTAACATCGTGTGGGCTAAGGCGGGTGCATCCTTAAATGGGACAACCACAAAATCTACTGTTTGTAGATCGCTTAACTGAAATGTTCGATCAAAATGCCTGACATCGTAGTTATCCTCTGTACGATAGTTGCAGTCGCGGATGTTGAATAATTTCATCTGTGATCTGTCGATCTTCGCGTAAGGCAATACAGCGAGATCGGGCCGCCATTTGCGGGCGTGAGATGGCTTTACGCTCCCATACTCATCGCCTTTAGGAGGTGTGAGTGCCGCCGCAGGACCGCGAGCATCGAACCAAATATGACAACCAGCGAAAAGTAGCCAAAATGCTTGCGCGAGCACAAGCATCAGGCGATAGCTTTTTCGGAGGCTACTTTGGTACCAGTGCATGTTTAGAAGTCAAAAATCGGTTTCGATTTCTCGGAATTCTTTGGATATCTGTAAAGCGATGGCTCGAGATGGTTTATGCCGGCCGAGATAGGCACGCAATCCTGTGCGAATACAGAATATTGATGTTTAAATCAACGCTAATTCTTTGATAGCAAACCCTGGTTCACCTCGCCTCGCGACGTGAGGAACGCACCGTGGCGGCTTCGAATCTCGACGAAGCGTTGGGAGGGGGGATTTTCCCGAGTCGAATAGATAGCAACCTAGGCTGGATTGCAAAGGAGGGTGGTTTCGAGCCAACTTTTCCAGCGTTCGATTTGTTCTGGGGTCATCGGCGATTCGCTGGTCACTGGGATAGGAACAGACTGCTGGCCTTCAGTCCAGGTAACGTTTCCGGACCACAGACCACTTTCATCGATTTGGATTCTGAGTTGACAGGGGTCTCGAGGTGGACGGTTGGGGAATACGGATTTCAAATCCACCTGACCTAAGCGATGCCAGGTGGAGTCACCTTGATTGGTACCTTCAATGACTTGAACAGTGGGTGGTAGATCAGCGTTTGGGGGTGGTTTTAAATTTCTTTGAATCTGGAATGGTAGTGGCGACGATTTTGGGGCCAAGACTTTAGGGATCATTCTTGCAGCGTTCGGATCACGTACCAAAAGACCCAAATCATAAGTTGAAGCGGGGATGACTTTAGGTAAACCAGCCGGGGCCTGAATGGTTGGCATCATATGTTGAGACTGAATTGCTGCACCGATCGCAAGATCGCTTTGAGCTTGCAGGCAAGAAGTGGGCGAGTGGCCGAGAAGGCGTTCGACCGTTTGGCGCAACTCATCGATTCTTGCTAGTCCACCCATCCATAGAACTTGATCGATATCGAAGGGATCGATCCCCGATTGTTTGAGGACAGCTTCAACGTATTGCCTCAGCATCAGGCATGGCTCTTCAGCGATCGACAACAGATCGCGTCTGGTGAGCGTGCATTGAATAGCCTGTTTTTGGAATTCGAAACGGATATCGACTTTGTTGGTTTCACAAAGACGATCTAAAGACAACTCGACGGTGCGTTGTAGGCGGGTGGCACCGATGAGGTCTTGGCGAATATCGTAGCCATGTTTCTTTTGGAACAAGCTGCAAAGATGTTCGGCTAAAAGATGTTGCCAGCGATAGATACCACGTAGCCAGTCACCGGCAGTTGCGAGGCAACGTATTTCCAAGCCGCGAACGGAAACGATACTGACTTCCAGTCCGGAACCGCCGGCATGGATCATCAGCCAATTCTGTTCAGCCTCTCGCGGACGGTCCGTGCTCAAACGTGAATTGACATCAAGCCAGGCGATAGCAGCTGCCAATGGTCGATCGAGGAGTTGTAAGACTTCGACACCTGCGATACGGCAGGCATTCAGAACTGAATGTCGACGCAATTGATCGTAGCAGGCTGGTACAGTGACAACTGCGTGAGTTGCCGCAGTTTGAACGATCGAGGCCGCGTCCATTAAGTACTTAAGGATAACGGCGACTGGAACCTCTGGAGGTACGAAGCGTCCGCAGAATGGGCGATCGAGAAGATTTAGGCCGAGCCATCGTTGGAGACCGTGATAGACTTTATCTGGTGCCAGTTGTCTTCTGGCGACAGCATCTGCACCGAGAAAAATTTGATTCTCATGACTCCAAATCATATTTCGAAGTTTATCGGTACCGCTGGGGAGAGTGACAATCTTCGGTCCTTCTCCTTTGTCATAGATCGCCACCGACGAATACAGCATTCCGAGGTCGATCGCAAAAGCTCCAGTGGCTTTGCTCATCCGGGTGATTACAGTTCCTGGATTCGTCGCGCTTTCTGGCGTGAGTCGAGGCAGTAGCGCTTTGGCGACTGCAGCTTGCGGAGAACTGTTCCAGGAAACAAGATTTAAGCGTTCCAAATTCTCGAGCAATTCACGCCCCGACCGGAGTCGATCATCCGGATTTTTGGCGATCAGTTTTTGAAAGATGGCGTCCAACCGCAGATCGATATCAGGGCGAACTTCATATAAGGCTGGAGGTTGTTGGCGAACCTGAGCTAGGGCGACCTGCATAGCATCGCCAGAGAACATCATTTTTCCGGTGAGCAAATAAAAGAGTGTTGCTCCCAAACTGTAGAGATCCGAACGATGATCGACGGAGTCCGGGCGACTGATTTGCTCCGGAGACATAAATTCGATTGTGCCAATCAAACGCGACTGTGTCGTTTTTGATTCGACCGCTTCACCAATTTGGGCAAGTCCAAAGTCCAAGATCTTCAACACGCCCTGACGATTGAGCATCATATTGCTCGGCTTGATATCGCGGTGGATGATGCCGAGACGATGTGCATAGTCTAGAGCCGTTGCTGCTTGTCGCAACACTTCTACCGCTTCGATTGCCGATAGGGGGCCTTGCTCACTGACTTTCCTGGAAAGCACATCTCCATCGATCAATTCCATGACCAGAAAGTGAATCCCGGTTTGCTGGCCAGCGTCAAATGCGGTGACGATATTGGGATGCATCAATTTCGCTACCGCGCGAACTTCCGCATAGAAACGATCGACTAAGGATTGATTGGACGATAGCGACTTGGGAAGTATTTTGAGTGCCACTTGGCGATGCATCATTTGATGCTCAGCGCGAAATACTTCCCCCATTCCCCCAGCGCCGATTTTTTCGATCAGCTTATAATCGCCAAGCAGCGGTTGAGGTGCATTGGAAGAAACCACAGGAGTCGGAATGAACTCACCGCTGAGTGAGAAGTCGGTGTCATCGTGAGGCGTATCTTGCTGCTTGAGGATCCGCGTAACTGCAGGTCCGGAAGCAGCGGCTGTCTTGGCGTCTGGCTGCGAAGGTACGGTGGGATTCAACGAGGATTCAGATCCTCGTTTTTGCCCAGTGTTCCCCGTAGCATCGTTTGACTCGTTCAAGCCGCTATCTCCTGCAGCATCCTTTTCCAAGGCTGTGGCTTTATGGTTGAATTGTCCGTTGGTTAAGTGATCAGTTCCTTGATAACTTTAGCAGGTTCAACACCCGTCAAACGTTGGTCAAGACCTTGGAAACGATAACTAAATCGCTCATGGTCAAAGCCCAATTGATTTAGCACCGTGGCATGGAAGTCGCGAATATGTACGGGGTCTTTGACAATGTTGTAGGAAAAGTCGTCTGTTTCACCATATACCGTACCACCGCGAACACCTCCGCCAGCCATCCACATGGTGTAGCATCTTGGATGGTGGTCGCGTCCATAATTCTGAGGGCTTAGTCCGCCTTGTGAGTAAATAGTACGACCAAATTCACCACCCCAAATAATTAGTGTGGAATCGAGAAGGCCACGTTGTTTGAGATCCTGAACTAGGCCGTAGCAAGCTTGGTCCACATCGCGACATTGATCTGGGAGTCGACCAGCGACGTTGCCGTGCGTATCCCAATTATTGTGATAAACCTGAATGAAACGAACACCTCTCTCGACCATTCTGCGAGCTAGCAAGGCGGTGTTCGCGAAAGTACCAGGTGTTTTGGCTGCCTCTCCGTAAAGAGCATAAGTATGCTCAGGTTCCTTCGAGGTATCGGTGAGGTCTGGGACCGAAGCCTGCATACGAAACGCTAATTCATATTGCTGTATACGCGTATGAGTTTCAGGATCACCCACTTTTCGATAGTTCAATTCGTTGAGTTGCTTAAGTGCATCGAGCGTTTTGCGACGAACACCAACGTCTACGCCTGTGGGGTTGTTGATGTACAGGATTGGATCCCCAGCAGCTCGGAATGAAACGCCAGCATGTTCGCCGGGTAGGTAACCCGATTGCCAGAGCCGAGCAGATATCGCTTGCACTTGTTCTGTGTTGGTGGGTTTGGCAACCAACACGACAAACGTTGGTAGGTCTTGATTGAGTGAGCCGAGGCCATAGGAAACCCAAGCGCCCAAGCATGGTCGACCGGTAACTTGATTCCCGGTTTGCATGTAAGTGATGGCTGGTTCGTGGTTGATCGCTTCGGTGTGCATGCTGCGAATGAAGCAAAGATCATCGGCCATCTTGGCTTTCCAGGGGAGTAGTTCCGTGAACCACATTCCCCCCGCACCATGTTGCTCAAACTTGAATTTACTTGGCGCGATTGGGAAGCGAGCCTGACCGCTAGTCATCGTTGTCAGACGTTGGCCCTTGCGAATGGTTTCCGGCAAATCTTTGTCGTACCAATCTTTCATCTGCGGCTTGTAGTCAAATAAATCCATTTGCGGTGGGCCACCGACCATATGGAGATAAATGACGTGTTTAGCTTTGCCGGGAAAATGAGTCTTTACGGCATGGATTGGATCCTGTCGATCGGCACCGAGCAATGGATCCGCCAAGCCTGTCAATGAAGCGAGGGCTGCCCAACCGAGTGCATTGCCGCCACGGCGAAAGAATTGCCGGCGCGTCTCGGCGATAACGTAGTCTTCAAAAATAGAGTTCGGGACTTTGCCTACGGGCTTTTCGGATGAATTCATATTTGCTTTCTCCACGCTAGCAGTATCGCTGTGTATTCCATCGTAGGCGAAAAGTAGCGTTGCTGAATTTCTTTGTCAGTTTACGGATCTGATCTTTTGAGGGGCTAATTTTATTGGGTGCTAAGCTGCGACTATTTATTGAGCGTCTCGTCGAGGTTCAATAACTCGTTTGCGATCATGGTCCAAGTAGCTAATTCACTCGGATTGAGTTCTGCAGCGACTGCGGTATCACCGACTGTTAGCAGTTCTTTGGCCGCGTTAGCATTTGCGTTATAGTGAGCCTGGATATCTTCCAAGCTCTGCTGCAGAATAACCCGTTCATCATTGGTCAATTCGCGGCAGAGGATGCGTTGGCTCATCAAATTAAATCTCGACTCGGCGTCCGTTGCTTTCAGTAGAACGTTTTGGGAGATCGCTCGCGCTGCTTCGATGAACTGAGGGTCATTGAGTGTTACCAACGCCTGCAGCGGTGTATTGGTGCGATCACGCCGCACTGTGCATGTTTCACGAGCGGGTGCATTGAAGATCTCCATTGAGGCAGGAGGTGCTGACCGTTTCCAGAAGGTGTACATGCTGCGGCGATAAAGATTTTCGCCTCGATCTCGAACATAATCGCGCGTGTTACTGCCGATCATGGCCACAGCTTCCCAGACGCCGTCCGGTTGATAAGGTTTGACGCTAGGTCCGCCAATTTTAGGTACCATCAAACCGCTGGCAAAAAGTGCATAGTCGCGAACCATTTCGGCATCCATGCGGAAACGCGGTCCACGGCTTAAAAAACGATTGTCAGGATCTTTGACCAACTTAGCATCTGTCACTTCCGCACTTTGGCGATATGTAGCCGAAGTTAACATCAGGTAAAAGAGTTTTTTGACATCCCAGCCATTTTGACGGAAGTCGACTGCGAGCCAATCAAGCAGATCTTGATTGCTGGGTAGTTCACCCGATATGCCTAAGTCACCGGATGTTCTTACCAAACCAGTTCCAAAGACCTCCTGCCAAAATCGATTGACAGTAACGCGGGATGTTAAGGGATGTTCCTTCGAGGTAAGCCACTTCGCAAAACCGAGACGATTGCGTGGAAGATCGGCTGCCATCGGGGGCAAAATCGCCGGCACATCAGGCTTTACTTGATCACGCCGTTGGTCGTATTCACCGCGGTTGAGCACAAAGGCCATTGCCTCTTCATTCCGTTCCACCATAATGTGGGCAATCGTACCGCGTTTGCGAATCTCATTGCTTTCGTTTTGCAATGCCACAATTCGTTTCGAGATTTCTACAAACAGAGAATCTTTCTGAGTTAGATACCAGTCAAACAGTTCTTTGGTATCGGTTTCACTGCGCTTCGCTCCAAGCTGCACTAAGTAGGCCGTTCGAGCTTGTCCGGATAAGGCCGAAACCTCATCTGAGTTGAGTGTGCGATTGTAAATACGAAGGTCTTGGACACCGGTACCGGGTGTAAAATCTGAAGAGTGTCTCTGTCCCACTTTGAGTGGAACCTCTGTCTTAAGCGTGTTTTTGAGTGAATTCGTTGGTGTCTCAACTTGCTGTTGAATACCGTTGACAAAGATGGTGACACCCTCAGCTTTGCCAGAGCCATCGTAGCTGATGGCAACATGATTCCAGCGATTTGGAGCGAGTGGCTCACGAGAAATCGTCTTGATCGCATCTTCAGGCCACTTGTGTACCAAGTGTGTCCCGATTCTGCCTTGGTCAAGCCAGATGTCCCAACCGCGGAATCCATCTTTTTCATTCATGCGAGCCACAACCGAACCGACTTGCCGAGGGTTCGCCAGTTTGACCCACATGGCAACAGCGAAGGCTTGATCTTTTTCGAAGTCGCCAACGGTTGCAAATTCAGGCACAACTTCGCGTTGATTAACCCACGCTTTGTCAGCGACGATACCTAGTTGCCATTTTGAATCCTTTCCTAAGTCGTATCGTCTAACCTGATTTTCTGTGGCATAGTGCAGCAAGTTACCTTGGCCTTCATCCAGCGGTAGATGGAGTGTAAGGCCAGCAGTCGGAAATTGCGGTGAGCTGTACTGTTTGGCTGTCTCGGGACTAGTATTCCAGGCTGCGAAATCTGTCTGAGCAGCTGTGCGTCGCATTTCCAGTTCTTGTTGGGCAGCTGCAATTTCGGGCTCGATTTTGTTCCAGCGTTCGAGATCTTCAGGAAGTGGAACGGGAATAATAGGGGGCGTATCCTTGATGTTTCCATCCATCGGATTTTGTGTCGTGTTATTAAAGAACGCTGCCAGTGAATAGGTTTCTTTTTGTGAGATCGGATCAAATTTGTGGTCGTGACAGACCGCACAATTTGATGTTAGGCCGAGCCATACGGCCGAGGTTGTTTCCATACGGTCGCGTGTGTAAAGAACAGCGTACTCTTCTGGAATAACACCACCTTCGTTCGTCGTAATGTTGCAACGATTAAAGCCGCTGGCGATTTTTTGCGCCAGAGTTGCATTGGGAAGAAGGTCGCCTGCTAACTGTTCGATTGTAAATTGATCAAAAGGAAGATTGGCGTTAAAGGCCTGAATAACCCAGTCACGATAAGCCCAGATCTCTCGGTAATTATCAAAATGAATCCCATGGGAGTCAGCATATCGGGCATAGTCGAGCCAATGACGTCCGCGGTGTTCACCCCAGCGATCCGATTGCAACAAACGCTCGACATATTTTTCATAGGCGTTGTCGCTTTGGTCATTAACAAATTCAGCCACCATCTCAGGAGTTGGTGGCAGACCGGTGACATCGAGAGCAGCGCGACGAGCCAATGTATGGCGGTCGGCTTCAGGGGCTGGTTGTAGTCCGAGTGACTCGAGCCTGTGAGCCACAAAACGATCGATCGGATTCTTAATCCAAGCTTCGTTTTGCACTGTCGGTGGCGTTTTGGCTTCAGGAGCTATAAAGGACCAATGGGGCTGATAAGGAGCTCCCGCTGAAATCCACTTGCGCAGCACTTCGAGCTGTTCAGGCTTGATAACTTTGTGAGCCGATGGTGGCGGCATAACTGTTTCAGGATCCGTGGATAGGATCCGTTGAATGATTCCTGACTCTTCAGGTTTTCCTTCCACAATCGCAGTCGATCCGATGGCGGCGTCCCGCTGATCTAGCCGTAGATCTCCCTTGCGGGCGGCGCTGTCAGGACCATGACAGGCGAAGCAATTCTCAGCTAGTATGGGACGAATGTCTCGGTTGTATTCAATCGAGTCCTCGGCATACGAAATCGTTGCCGTGCCAACAAACAAGAATAAGCATGCCAGCATGGCGATCATCATAAAGCTGCGAATCATCAATAGGATCCCTCGGCCCGTTACCTGGAGTTATGCATGTCGCCGTAAGCTGCGATAGCTCAAAAAAGCTTTCGCTCGTGATGTCTTAGTAAATATCTGAGTAAAGCCTGCCTTGGTCCGTCATGGCTTGATAGGTCAGGGCGATTTCGGCTTGGCGACTGCTCTGGTTATTGTACCAGCCGGGGAGGAATGCCACAAATATTGGGGGGATGCGGTACTTCGACGCTTGAGAAGGTTCATTCCCCCTCAATCCAGGCCCCGTGAACCAAAAATCCCACTAGGGGGGCTTTCTTGCTTGGTTGCCTAAGGGAGAGAAAAGGCCGATACAAACGGCCCTCAGGAGCGTGTCGCGATAGTATTGGCCGCGTAAAAAACGAAGACTGCTGTTGTTGGCGGCGAAAGTAAGGAATGGAGATGCTGTGGCAAATGTCAGCATTGTACCGCTGCAGTTGCTTACTAAAGCGTTGTCGGAGCCGCAGGTGAAGGCAAGGCAGAGAAGTGGGGGGCTGCAACAGTTCGTGCTTCGCGCACGGGCAAGTCACCCGCGCGAGCAGCGGCGTTGTCCATGAAATCGAGAATTTCCACGCATACGTTACCAACGGTTAAGGCCGCAATGTTTTCCACCGTCGGATGCTGATCGGGAAGGGCTTCGAGTATTCTCGACCAACCTAGCGGAAGACGCGTTGACATGAAACTCAGCCTAACAGGTAACGGTGATAGAACTGCCAAACCTTTCGAGCCAAGCATCTTCCATCGCTTGCGATAGTAATCCAGACCGAAGGGTCGAATCAGGGACAGCATCTATAACCATGGTGATCGCAAAATAGCCTACGCTCGCTTTTTGGGTGTAGGGATCTATACCAATGTCCCCGCCACCAAGTTGCGTTAAAGCACTTTCCTCAATCCTGTACTGGCTACAAGGAGCGACATGCACCACCTGGCCTGATAGTCTTGTCCCTGGCTGACCGAGAATCTCAATCTCAACTACGTCACCGGGCGACACGAGAGAATCGGAGATTTCTTCATCAGTCGCCAAGGCTCGTACTACCCATTGGCCTGATTCGAGCTTCAGCAAGGGTTCGCCCGTTTGCAAGAAACGACCGTCAAAATCGTTATTTTGCCACTCGGTTAGCGTACCCTGGTCGGGAGCCCGCACAGTCAATCGCTCTACTGCCTTCTCGACATCCTCTAAATCGATTTCTGCTTGACGTAATCTTTGCTGAACAAGAGCGAATTCAGCTGGGTCTGTTTGGAGCGATTGCAGCAGTTGAAGCTTAAGTTTCGTCACTTCCGCCTTTGCAGTCGTGAAGCGTTTTGTCAGGTCATCATTTGAGAGTTGTAGTAACACATCTCCGGCTTGTACCGGTTGTGATGGATTGAATTTGATCTGAGATACAAAGCCAGACTCTGGTGTTCGGATAAACTGCTCATGTTCCTTCCCGATGACTCCCGTAAAGCTGATCGCAGACCATACAGGCATAACGATAACGGAGGTAACGACGGCTGCTGAGCATCCAATAAGAATCGCAGCACGACGACGCGTCCCACGCGTTTCAGGTTGGAACAACAGATAACGTAGTATACGGTCGAGAGCAGGCAGTACTCCGGCGATCAGATAGAAAACGCCAATCAACAGTCCGACTGTAGGAATTTGTAAACTTAGAAATGTGAAAATGCTCAGCGTTACAAAGACCTTATACAAATCTGACAGTGCACCAAATAACGTGAATAGTCGATCGGTGAGCCAAGTTGAGCCAATCGGAGGAGCATCTAGGCCTAAGAAAACTCGCTTCAGGCAATTGTGCAAAGACGCGGACGAAAGGCGTTTCAGGTTAGGAATATTAAGCCAATCGCATAGAACGTAGTACCCATCAAACTTTAACAGTGGGTTAGCGTTAAACATAATCGTCACAACGGTCGAGATAACGATCGTGTAGTGGGCAGCAGAATTTAGTAGACCAGAAGGAGTTAAGGCCCACACGAAAACTGCGGCAATGGCGACTAGCGATTCGAAATACATGCCCGCCAAGTTGACGGCGATACGTTGATAGCGTTCACGAAATCCCCACGCTGATGAGGCATCAACATAGGCACAAGGTGTACCTACGATAAAGACAACGCCAATTTCAGGAACTGTTCCGCCAAAGATTTTGCAAGCATAGGCGTGACCTAATTCGTGCCATGCTTTTAGTGAGCAAAGGATTACGAATAAAAGCGGCAAGCTTTTTAGAGCCAGCATGGATGCTGTAGCATCGCTGAAGTCACTCCAGCGAACAGAGATCATATAGCTTGCGAGTACGACCATCAAAAGCCAGCCAACCAAGAACCATGATTGGAATAATGGCCAAGCAAACCGTTTCGTCCACTCCAAAAAACGATCTGGATTTAGCAATGGGAGTTGAAAAGAAATCAGCCGCATCGGCAGATTGGCTTTTTCCTTATTACGACGCTCGGCAAAGCGTTGATAAAGTATCTTGCCATCCAGAAGCGGCAACAAAATAAGATTGTTTCGGTGCAGATCAACGATGAATTGATAATACTCATCTTTCTGATCCGCTGATACGATGCCACGTTCCGCTAGCGACTCAAAGGAGTCCTGAACCGACTGCATATGCTTCAGGTGCATATACACCTGATAGTCATCCATGTTGAGCGCGCAGCTATTAAACGTCAGCGGATCTCGAATCACATATTGGATTTCTCCATTGGTAACCTGACGCGTGACTTCTAAGTCACGTCGTAATCCAATGGAAAGTGGAGCCAGCATTGCCAGTATTTTATCTTTGCGTTCCGCAGCCTCTGATAGGTTTGCGCCCACAGTTGGCGAGACCGGATTAGTTTGGTCAGTTGTATCACGGCTCATAACTGCCAGACCTTTCGCTGGAGATAACGGATCGGCTTTTGGAGGAGGATCCACCAACCAGGTTGCTTGCCCACAGAGACTTGGGCAAAGCCATTCATGCCGATTTTGGTGTCTGAACTTAGCTCCGCACTAGTTCCGATTGCTTTGACAAAGCTCTCGCCTTGTTCACTGACACTTGCTGTTTCAATTCGTTCGATATAAAGCGGGTAGGAACGGTCAGGATCTGCTGAGGTTACAAAGTGTCCCACTTGTCCAGCACTTACTTCCAGCCCGAGGAAGTCGGGTACTCGAAGTTCAAGTTGTTGGGATCCTAGCGGAGCAAATTCCGCCAAGCGTTCGCCTAAGGCTACTGTCTCCCCGACCAGCTTGTTCAGATCACTCTCCATGATGATTCCAGCTTCAGGGGCTCTAACAACGGAATCCTCAATGTGAGTATTTACGATGATGAGTTCATTGCGAATCGCATTGATATTTGCTTTTTCTTCGCCCGCTTTAGCTGTGTTCTCAGCCGCAATGTGATTGATCATGGCCTGTTGTCGAGCTACTAATTCAGCCTCTAACTTCGAGGCTCGATTGCGCAACTCCTGGGTATCCATTTCAAAGAGAATTGCACCGGCGGGTATGATTTCACCCGGCCTATAGTTGGCCTTGCTTATCTTTCCAGCAATCGGAGCAGAGAATACTTTAGGAGCAGAGCTAATAAGCGAACAAGGAACATTAATTGAGTGTGGCCAGGGTAACGCTAGATAGGCAAATAACCCGACGGCTACTGAAATTGCAACAATCTTGCGGACTCTACCACTGAAGTAATACTTGACTTGCTGATCGAGGCTTCTGGCGAAATGCTGATAAAGCGATTGGCTGAGATTTTGAGCAAAGTAAACGTGAGCTCCAAGTTCGGTGGAGTATTGCTCGCAAAAATCAATTTCTTCCTTCTTGAAGGGTTCACACTCATCTCGTCGCAGGCTTAGGACTGCTACAACGTTGTCTTCGTGATAGAGGGGGAATGAAAAGCAAGAGCAATTATTGCTCTCTGCTCGCCAAGCGTGATGTAGTGTGCTGTTGAATTTCGTGGTTGAAGGTACACCCTCAGATTCAGCTTGTACAACGAGGGCATGTCCGCAGTCCAGGACTTCTACCATAGCCTGTTCGATGGCTACGCAACCTGGTGATGAAGCATATACCGAGTCATGGCCGGAGATAGCGAGTAGCTTGATTCGCTTTCCAACTACTAAACCGAATGACACATCTAGGCAATGAAATTGGCTGCGTACTCCATTGACTAAGTGATAAGCTAATTCGCTCGTATCATTCCAGAACTTGCCATTGGCCGTTTCTTCGATAAATGACGTCGACGTTGCTGTGGCGGTTTCAAAGGTGCAAGATGGCGCTCGTACCGGACGCTCTGGAGTCGTCGGTGGGGCTGGTAGCGAGACCGCATTGATCAAGACGGTTAGCAGATTGTCGAATTCATTTAAGTGCTGTTTAGCTGCGGTCGCGTCGCTGGTCTGGATTGCGATAGCGGCAACGCCGATAGGTGTCCCGTCTTTGGACTGCATCGGCAACGATAAAACAGCCATGCGCGTTCCGGAGGTGCGTTCAGCAAAGAAGCTTGCCTGAGGTTTCTGCGATGAAACGCAGTCAAGAATTGGAAGCGAGCAGAGTTGTCGCCAAGTGTCCTCTGGAACATCACCGAACTGAACAACATGTTCGAACGGTTTTGCATCAATTTCTGTTTTTAATTGGAGGTAAGGTGAACCAAAGTGCTGAGCGATAGCGCGACAGCCATTCCTCCAGCACAGCTTCTTATCGACGTTATTGGTTGCCAAAGAGCGTAGATAAGTCATGGTTCTCTGGAAGCTAGAGTCGTTTTTAGTTTGTGAGGACACAACGCTCTTTTGGCTTTCAGATTGGCTCTTTAATTCCGGTTGCATGGTATCACCCGCTAGCTTTTACAGTGTGTTGCGATGCTGCTTATTTCGTGTTGCCGAAATGAACAAGAAATCCAGCTGGTAACTTGCTTTCATTGTTGTCGATTTCAAAGACGCAGCGGACGGTGTCGGTGCTTGGATCGACTATAGGCGACACCGAGGTTAGCTTCCCTTCGATCGTGCCGATACCATTGAAGTCGGTGTGTAGGCCGTAGAGTTCCCCAACCGTTAAAGTGCCATGCAGGCGACTCGGGACATGTACTTCGACCTTTAGAGCATCGGTATTGACCAGCTCTAACACAATTTGATCTTCTTGAAGTCGTTCGCCAGTTGTAGCCTTGATACGATTGATGACTCCATCGAATGGTGCTGTGAGGGTTAGCTGGTTGATTCGTTCACGTTCAATGGCAACCTTTTCACGTGCGAGACGTAAATTGCCCTCCGCAGTAGTAAGATTGGCTTTTGCTTTGTCGACGGCAGCTCTCGCTAATTCCAATTCCTGTGCAGATACGGCTCGACTATCGCCGATGGACTCAAATCTCTGAAGAGATTGGATAGCCGCTTGGAGTTCGGCTTTTGCAAGATCGACTGGTCCAAGTTGCTGGGCAGCAACTTCGGCTGCCACTAGATTTGCCTGCGCGACACGATCGTCCATGCGAACCAGCGGTTCGTCTCGACGAACGGTAGCCCCTTCCGTCACTAAAATCTCTTGGACGATACCGGCCACATTGGGATGCAAGGTTACCTGCAACGAAGGTTTAGTGATTCCCGGCAAGCCGCTATTATCTGGTAACGGAGAAGTCGCGGTGATTCCGGCAGGCAATCCAACCAAGGTCGTGCCAATCAACAGAAGCAGCGAGTAGCTTAGTCCGTAATTCATGGGAAGTGAACCTATACGCGTTGCGTTGAGAGTTCAGGAGTGTAACACTGCGAAAATGTAGGACGGATTGCGCGAAATGCTCTCTTTAAGCATCAACGCGCAATAAATTGTTTCTGACATTAGGTGTATTTGCGGATTAAATCGCTTATGCGGGATAAAACGGAATGGTGGGATTTAGCTTAGGGGAGGAACACTGTCGTAAAGCGGTGGGGCTAGTGGATTAGACTGTCCCGAGTATCAGTTCAAATTGTCATCCTTCCGGACGGTTCGTGTTGGCACACGCTGCTCTAGCTTGGGAGCATTGTCGACGACTCGCTCCGATGAGCTAATATTGGCACGAACGAGATTCCAAACCGCGACCATCTTCCCATGTAAAGACATGCTCTTGATGGCCTCTTGCTTCAGTTCGTTGTCGCGATCAGCAAGTTGTTCTGTAAGGTGATCAGAGGCCTGCTCGGTATTTAGGGATGTCACTGTGGTTGAGGCGTCGTGGGAATGGGACGCCAGATGTGACTGATGGATGGCTTCGTTATCGGTCATGTCGAATGACTGGGATGAATGAGGGCCGGCATCTGTCGGACGAGGGGCATAATTCTTCAGCCACTGCATGAATTCTTCGGTAAGTTCTTCATCTGCTTCAAAGCCGACTGCAGTTTCCATAGCACTCTGTGGTTCAACAATGTTCAGAATCGCAGTAGAGGGGGCATTTGGGGTGCTAATCGCACTTGTTGGTGCATTCGAAATAGCCGTCATGCTGCTCTGCTCTCGTATAGGTTCCGCGGTTGTTGCTTTCGCGATGGAACTATCAGAGGTCGTTTCAGTGCGGACTTCGGATAATTGAGGCAGCACGGCAAAGACATTCACGACGATCGTATTTTCTGTCGTTATGGTTTCTCCATTGGATACTTCGCGAGATGTCAGGCGATAGGTGATTTCGTAGTCACCTGGCATGCCCTCATCGGTGATAAGCTTGAGAGAAGATAGGTTCCAGCTAGTGATGTCGAACCATGATGATGTGTCGAGGGATCTGTAGGAATGAATGCCATCGGTGATTACCATTCCAGCCGGTATGCCACGTATGCCTAAAGAGTGCTGCTCGCTACCATCCGTGTCTGGTACGGAGAACGTAATTGGTAACTGTAGCGTTTCACCTATTGGCGTTTTGCCACCTTGAGAAACGATTTGTCCTGCATCCGCTACCGCTTCTACTGTAACGGTGCGGTGATGTACTTGGGTGTATTCGTCGCCCAACGATGTATACACTTCTAGTTGAGCATTTATTATCCCAGAGAATTGCTGTGGAAATCTGTACTGCAGGCTATTTAAAGACATTCCAAAGAGACTTACTGATCCGTTGTCTGAAACGAATCGTTCCATGCCGTTACCGTCTCGGATCATGGTACCAGTCGGTAGTCCACGCAGAATCACCTCCGTGCAATTTTCTCCATTGAGGTCGATTCGTTCTATCGAAATAGGCCATGAGAACGTGGTGTCTTCTGCGACATACACATTCGAAATGTCGACGGCTAGTTGATCTCGCTGTCCTTCGATTGTAAGAGTCGCCGTTGCAATGTCAGTCAGGCCAAAGCTGTCTGTGATGAGGTATTCAAGAACGACTTGTATGGACTCGCCAACGGTGAGGTAGTCGTAGGCTGTACCGGGATCATAGAACAAGGTGTTGCCGATAACAGTGGCACTGCCGAGGCCAGTTGCGATATGGACCGATACAACTTGGATGTAGTCACCTGGGTCTACATCGTAATCATTTTGCATCGCTGGTAGCGTGACTTGCTCATTCTCTGATACGGTATAGTAATCATCGAGAGCTACGGGATGCTCGTTGGTATTTAGAATGTGTATTGTAAATGAGCTAAGTGAGAAGCTGCCGTCCTCTGAGGTAGCTCGCACGATGACTGTGCGATACTCCGCAGCCTCATGATTTAACGCGGTTGTTTGAGTAATAACTCCCGTTATGGCATCAATAGCAAATAGGCCTTCTGAACTCTCGTCTAGCGAATAGGTGACGCCGCTGTTGGTTGCATCTCCATCGATTGCAAA
>JAUMAI010000698.1:0-3067 GCA_032116775.1 Pirellula sp.
TTTGTCGCAACCTACAGCATGGAGTGGCTTGCCAATCACGTACTTCGGGACATTCGACAGGCGATGTTTGCCAAACTCGTTACTCTTCCGTCGTCGAATTTTGATGCGAAATCAGCGGGGCGACTAATCTCTAAAATGATTTCAGAAGCTCAGCAGGTATTAATGGCAGCCAACAATGTGATTACGGTTTTAGTGAGAGACAGCTTGATTCTGCTTGGTCTGCTCGTATGGCTATTCTGGACTAACTGGAAGTTGACACTGATCATGCTTTTTTTAATGCCAACACTGGCAATCTTAATTCGAAAGTTCTCTAAAAGACTGCGCACGGTCAGCAAGAGCTATCTTGCAGCAATTGGCGACATGACAACTTCTGTTGAGGAGGCAATCTCCGGCAGTCGAGTTATTAAGATCTATGGTGGAGAGGAGTACGAAAAAAAACGTTTCGCAAGAATTAACAGCAATTTTCGTGGCCAAGCAATGCGATATGCGATTGCCGCTGGCTTACAAACCCCTATGAGCCAATTCATCGCCGCGCTTGGGGTGTCCGTCGCAGTCTCGATCGCGCTTCTCCAAACACGAGAAGGCGCCGCCACCCCGGGTGACTTCGTCTCTTTTATTACTGCGATGCTGCTTATTTTTAGCCCACTCAAGCATCTGGCTGAAATAAACTCAAATCTGCAACGCGGTCTCGCCGCAGCTGAGGGTGTTTTTAACTTGTTAGACGAAAATTCTGAGACAGATACCGGCACAAAATTATTACAACGTGCGAGAGGACAGATTAGCTTCATAAATGTGACAGTCCAGTACCCCGGGAGGGATAACCTCGCTCTTGATTCAGTAAACTTGGAAATACCAGCAGGCCAGACCTATGCCTTGGTGGGGCCTTCGGGGGGCGGTAAGAGTACGTTTGTTAACCTGTTACCGCGGTTGTACAAAGTGGACTCAGGATCGATTACTCTTGACAACATTGATATCTACGATCTGACACTCAAAAACTTGCGATCCCAGATCGCGTTGGTGTCGCAGGATGTCGTGCTATTTAATGACACAATCGCAAAAAATATTGCATACGGTAGAGGTGATGTTAACGATGCCGAAATTCGCGAGGCAGCGAGCGCCGCTGACCTAACTAGCTTTATTGACTCGCTACCGCAGGGAATACAAACGATCGTCGGTGATCGAGGCGTTCGCGTTTCAGGCGGCCAGCGCCAACGAATTGCAATCGCTAGGGCAATTATCAAGGACGCCCCAATTCTTATTCTCGACGAAGCCACATCCGCTTTGGATACAAAGTCCGAATCTAATGTTCAAAATGCAATCGAACGGCTAAGAAAAGGAAGAACGACCTTAGTCGTTGCTCACCGTTTGTCGACAGTCTTGAATGCGGATCGGATCGTAGTAATGGATCAGGGGCGTATCGTTCAGTCGGGAACCCACCAAGAACTGATCGGATTTCCAGGCCTGTATCAATCACTCTACAACAACATGCGGGAGTCGGCGGAGTGAAGTTATGGTTTGAACGTGGCGCCTGGGCTTCGACGCGTGGTAGAAGGGCAATAGCAGAAATGTCGCCCGAGTCCATTGAGCGTATCGTTGTCATCAGGCACGCAGCGCTGGGAGATATGGTTTTGACGCGCCCGTTTCTAGTTGAGGCAAGGAAGTGCTTTCCTAACGCTGAGATCGTACTCAGCATCGTCTCAAACTACAGCTATGGTGTGCCCCATGACCTTGTGGATCGCATCCACGTGATTCAAGGTTCTGATCAACCTCAAGCTAGCTTAAGAGCGCGATTAGTTCGGGCTAGGGAGCTTGGGCGGATCGATATTTTGTTCGATTTGGCTGATACAACTCGCTCACGTTATCTGACTTGGCTAAGCGATGCAAAAGTAAAAATTGGATTTCCTTACCGCTGGTACCTGCGAAATCTCCTATTTGATGCTGCAGTTTTTCGATCCGATTTTGTGTTCGAGGCAGAGGTAATGCTGGACACATTAAAGCTCCTTGGCGCAAACCCAAAAACTCCAATTCAATTTAACTGGCCACTACATCTACAACGAACCACTGAGGGATCAACAGCGCAAAACATCGTATATTTTCCGTTTGCATCAGTTGAAACAAAGTGCTGGCCTAGAGAAAACTTTACTGAACTGATCGCCGTTTTGGCTTCGCAGTTCCCCCGCTATCGTCACATAATCTTAGCTGGGATTGGTGAGGATGAAGACCCTTTTCACTTCTCGGATTTAGCGGATCAGTATCCGAATGTGTTAATCCAGCCAAAAATGAATCTAGATTTAACGATTCAGTTTTTAGCTGGGGCTAATCTTGTTGTTTCGAATGACACCGGGGTTCGAAACTTAGCAATTTCGGTTGACACCCCAACGCTGGGAATATTTTTTTCCACGGTCCCGCATCGATATTGGCCACGTGGATTCGGTCGACATAAGGCCGTTTTTCTTCCCGAAGGGCAGATTCCCGTCGTCGAGCAGGCTGCGGCTGAGGCGAGACAGCTGCTTGGGAAAACGGACATTCAAGTGGAGAAAATTGTATGTTGAAGGGCAGTATTTATGAGTTCACCCGCAAGTATTTAGATTCTTTAGGATCTCTCGAGGGTCGGACAGTCGTCGATGTGCCCGCAGGCCAGGGGCTGATGAGTTTGGAGTTCAAGCGGCGGGGTGCCAAAGTAATCGCTCTCGATCTTTATCCGGAGAAGATTCAGGCAGATGTTGACGATAAGTTGTTCGTGGATATGAACTCTCGATTTCCGCTTGCAGATGGGGTTGCGGATATCGTCATTTGTCAGGAGGGCATTGAGCATGTCCCAAATCAGATGGGATTGATGGAGGAGTTAAACCGGGTACTCAAACCTCACGGCAAGTTGATTATCACTAGCCCAAGCCTTTCTCATGTGCGGGCAAGAGTTTCAATACTTTTAGTAGAAAGCGAATATTGGAGGCGACTACCAGCGTCGGAGGTAGACAGCGTTTGGTTTTCTGAGCGTGAAACTGATCGTATTTACTACGGCCATTTTTTTCTTTTGAATGCCAATGAGCTAAGGGCTATAACAGCG
>JAUMAI010000699.1:0-2828 GCA_032116775.1 Pirellula sp.
GAAGTGGTCATAGACGTCGCCATATTCGGGACTATTTCGAACTTGGCGTCCACCGATACCGTAAGCGGATACTGGTGGCTCATCGTCATGCAACCATAAAGACTTGTCTAGGCTGTGAATAAACTGCTCAACAATGTGATCACCAGACAGCCACTTGTAGTACATCCAGTTGAGCATCTGGTAGCTGATATCCGACTGATTCGGCTGACGATTACGTAGCCACAAAGTACCAGTGAGATAATCTTCGTGAGTGGCAATGATCTTTCCGATCGCTCCATCCTTAATTCGCTTGATGGTTTCCCGGACCCCAAAGTCGTACCGCCAGCACAAACCGGAGACAACGCTTAAGTTCTTCTCTTTCGCGATACGGCAAGTCTCTAATACCTGTCGCACACCTTTAGGATCGGTCGCCACTGGCTTTTCGCAGAACACATGCTTGTTCGCGTTGATGGCATACTCGAGGTGCGCTGGTCGGAAATGTGGAGGCGAGCACAGCAGAACTACATCCACTCCGCTGTCGATCAATTGCTTGTAAGCATCCATGCCGCTGAAGCACGACTCATCCGTTGCGGCAAAGCGATCTTTTAACTGTCGGGACAAAAGCTTGCGACACTGATCCATTCTGTCAGGAAACAAGTCGGCTAAAGCGACAATTTTAGAGTTTGAATCTGCTTGAATCGCATCAGCGGCGGCGCCCGTACCACGGCCACCACAACCAACCAGACCGATTTTCAAGGTGTCATCGACTGAGGCGTGCACACCTTTGCCAGCCAGAACTAGGCTTCCTGCAGCAGCGGCTGCCGAAACCCCTGCAGCGCTCGACTTTATGAAGTCACGGCGACTGGAATCATTGTTCTTCGCTAGATCTTGAACCAAATGGCCTGACAGATTTTTGTCGGCTTTGTTGCTAGTAGATTGAGACATTTGCAGGTTTGAGCCTCACGAAAGTGGGGAGGAAACAAGTAATAATTGAGGCAGGCGGGATTTAAATCGAGTGCCTAGCGACCGAGCTCTTATCTTAACAGCCCGTTTTCTCGTTGGGAACAGTTGGCGGAAATGCAAAACGGCGACCCCCACTATAGGAGGCCGCCGTGTGATTTAGCGTCAACTCAGAGAATTTCTATCATTCCCTATTAGTTACCGTTAACAAGTTGTTGGATACCGAAGGTGAAGAATGTTCCTAGACCGAAGTTCAGCACCTCTTCTTCGCACTTGTATTGCAGGATGAGAATGTCACCCGGCTGTACCAGCGGACGCTCTCGTGGATTATTAATCGCTTTAGCTAAGTCAACTTCGATCGTAATTTGGCCTTCGCATGGAGTCTTGCGCAGGATGTAGAGTTTTCCTGGCGGCACCCCGCCAATTCCCATCATAAAGTTACCACCCATGCCACCGCCTTGACCTTGCGAGTTGCCAGAACCAATTCCTTGGCCTGCAATCGCCATGGCTCCAATAACATCCAGGTCGTAGTCACGAGGTATTTTATGTTCGCCACCTCTTAGTAATCCGCCGGTATAGAAAACCTCTCGGTCACGAGATTCGATGTACACGATATCGCCTTCCTGCAAGATGATATCTTCAGGCCGGAAGCTTGGTGTTACCCCAGGTGGAAGGCGTAAAGGAATTCGTACGATGCTTGGATCATCTGGCAATGGAGGAGGACAGGCACATGGATTGCAGTTATTGCTGTTGTAGAATGTTGCGTAAAACTGTCGGATGAATTCATCTCGCTTGCGTTGATCAGCACGATTCGCTCGCAGAATCTGAACCTCATTCTTAGCGTTCAAACCTGGAAGCCCACCGGTTTCCATCAAAGCATGTAATACGTCGTTCTGATACGCTTTCAGCTTAATTGCTTTGCCTGAGGCAGTTTCATCATTACCTCCGGAAATGTAACCAGCACCACCACCTTGCCCGCCGCTGTCTTGCCGAACCACCACGACGTTGTATGCTCGCTCTTGCAGCAGACTAACGATCGGCGTGAAGACACGTAGCTGGGTGTCATTCAGAATCTTGGAATCAAAGTACGCTCTTCGGATGAGCTCGCGAACTTGCTGAACCGTCAAGCCGGCAACATTTAAAGGCTTGATAAGTGGTAGCGAGATCGTTCCATCCTCAACCACTGGTACTGGAAACCCAAGCGATGGAGGTAACAAACTATCTCGATCTGGGAAATGTACTGGTGGAAGTTGCGGGATTTGATCCGGAGCGGAACTAGGCAAAATACCCTCGATATAGATACCAAGAATATCTCCCTTATCGAGCAAATACTCTCGAGGAGGTTCTTGCGAAAGTCTTGATATATCAATCGCCACCAAGTTGTTCTTCGGTGTCGCAAGGAACTGAGGTGGCAGACGACGTGCTGGCACACCTTGGATTGGTGAGGTCAGAGCCGTGCAACCGGTTGCGAGACTGGACACAACCAGAGCCATCAGGCCAAATAGCTTTTTGGCCTTTTGCAGCTTCCCGTGAGCTACAGAGATCGCACTATTATCCAGATATGTTTTGAACATCGCTTCCCTCACGTCCTTGTCGGGCCCTGCGTTCTCAATCTCGTAATTCAGCGCTGCTGTTAATGCTTATTGCCCACATGCAGCACTTGCTATTCAAAATACTCGTCGACCTAAATGAACATCCTGCTCATCTCACTTACCTGCTCCTACTGCAGCTGCTTCTGGTGCTTGTGATAGGTACCACCGCAAAGCACCTTGCCTCAGCGCTGACTGGCCCTTGGGGTAAAGTGCCAGGCCAAGCCCACCAGCAGCAGCGCAGGGCCCCACCAGCAGTGCTGCTGCTGCTGCCATGTTCCTGGCGCTGAGCAAGCTGGC
>JAUMAI010000700.1:0-6625 GCA_032116775.1 Pirellula sp.
GGAAAAGCTCTTATCGTATATCGACGATAGGCTATAATAAATGTAAAGCACCAAACATCGCTATCCGTCGAACATTTCCAACTTTTAATCCAAGCTGATATGAGCAGGGCAAGGAAAGTGGTGAAAACGAAACATATGTCCTCCGCTTGCTGTGCCCAAAGAGAGCCGATTTCATTACCTGAGGTCGCGTGGGCTGAAGAGCTCGCCAAACTGACGTGGGCCCTAGCCCATCCGGCAAGAGTACAAATTGTAAGACTGTTACTGGCACGACAGTCTTGCGTTTGCGGCGAAATAGTTGCCGAGATGCCCTTAGCGCAATCAACTGTATCCCAGCACTTGAAAATCTTAAAAGATTCAGGCCTGATACAGGGTGAAATCGATGGCCCGCGGGTTTGTTACTGCATCAATAAAACGGCCATGAAGAAATTGAAAACATTGATCGCGAACCTATGACGACACAAGATACTGTTCGGGTCAATTTGAACACATCGAAAGTCCATTCCAGCTTTAACTTACAAGTGAGTAATTTTTAAAGCCTCACTACTTACATTTTTATCGCACTCCATCGCTGTTATCGTAAGGATATCTATCATGGCGAAGATACACGTTTTTGATAAACCCATGTGCTGCTCAACAGGCATCTGTGGACCTGATGTTGATCCGATCCTACCACGCTTTGCCGCTGATCTTGAGTGGTTAAAATCTCAGGGGCACGAGGTGGAGCGATATAACTTAGCTCAGCAACCACAAGCTTTTATCAGCAATAAGTCCATCCACGATCTATTAAGTAAGACAGGAACAGACTCACTTCCAGCCATACTTATCGATGACAAGATCGTGAGCTGTCAGGCGTACCCAACGCGAGACGAATTCGACACCTTACTCAAGGGGCGGACTGCTAAGCCCACCTTGCCACTTGCCAAACCCTCCGGCGGCTGCTGTGGTTCTACCGGCTGTTGCTAGGTCGATCAATTCGGAACTTTGAGAACTCAACCGAGGGGCTCCCCAGATGAAATTCCTCAGCCGTCCTACTCGAATCCTCTTTTTCACTGGTAAGGGTGGAGTTGGAAAAACTTCGGTGGCTTGTGCAACCGCGGTCCAGCTTGCCGATTCGGGCAAGAAGGTGTTGTTGGTTTCCACCGATCCCGCATCGAATTTGGATGAGGTGTTAGGAGCCAATCTCACCAATCGCCCGCAAGAAGTCTCCGGAGCACCTGGACTTTTCGCCATGAATCTGGACCCTGCGAAGGCGGCCTATGAATACCGCGAACGCATGGTTTCACCTTACCGCGGCTTGCTACCGGATGCAGCCATAAAAAGCATGGAAGAACAGTTCTCAGGTTCCTGCACTCTAGAGATCGCAGCCTTTGACGAGTTTTCACGATTGCTGGGAGATGCCAAAGCTACTGAAATGTTTGACCATGTCATCTTTGACACCGCCCCAACGGGACACACGCTTCGGCTCCTGACCCTACCATCCGCCTGGAGTGGTTACCTCCAACACAATACATCCGGTACCAGTTGCCTGGGTCCACTGGCCGGGTTACAAGCGCAGCAAAGCCTGTATCAAAAATCCGTGGAAGCTTTGAGCGACGCATCCAAGACCACATTAGTGTTAGTTGCCAGAGGAGAAACGAGTACTCTTACGGAAGCAGCGCGCACCAGTGCCGAACTAGCATCCTTGGGGATAAATAATCAATATCTAGTTGTAAATGGTGTATTTCGCGCGATCGATCCAGAGGATCCATATGCGGTCGCGCATGAGCGGCGTAGCCAGGATGCATTGCTAGCCATGCCAGCATCGCTAAAGACGCTTCCATGCACGACGATTTCATTGAGTCCCCACGGAATCATCGGCATAGATGCATTGCGTGACATGGGGCGAGCCACACCGCCGATAGGTGAAGTTTCTTCATTCAGCTCAACCATACAAGTTACGAACAAACTATCATTCCCGTCATTGATTGATGAGTTGGCGGTTCCCGGCCACGGAGTCATTCTTACGATGGGCAAGGGTGGGGTTGGAAAAACAACGGTAGCAGGAGCGATTGCTGTTGCCCTTGCCCAGAGAGGTTTTAACGTTCATCTATCCACGACTGATCCAGCTGCTCATATCACGGATATTCTTCGGCAAGAGCAGTTACCTAATCTAAAAGTTGATCGAATCGATCCTGTCGCGGAAACGGCCCGCTACTCGGCTGAAGTAATGACAAAAGCAGGCCAGGGCCTCGATAAAGAGGGCCAATTGCTCTTGGAGGAAGACCTAAAATCTCCCTGTACGGAAGAAATCGCCGTCTTCCGTGCGTTTGCAGAAGCGGTATCAGCTGGGAAAAACAAATTTGTCGTCTTAGATACGGCCCCCACTGGCCATACGATCCTTCTATTAGACTCAGCTCTTGCCTACCATCGGGAAGTCACTCGTCAGTCTCATCAGATGCCTGAAGCGGTCGAGAGTTTATTGCCTCGCTTGAGAGATCCCGCTTTTACCAGGGTCCTTATCATCACTTTACCTGAGGCGACTCCGGTACACGAAGCGGCATCTTTACAAAAGGATTTACGACGAGCTGGAATTGAGCCTTTTGCCTGGGTCATCAATCAAGCGTTACTACCTTTAGCATTGACCGACCCGATTCTTACACAACGTCGGCAACACCAAGATAGGTTCGTAAGCGAGGTCTTGAAATTTCATGCCCATAAAGCCGCCATCATACCCTGGCGATTAGAACCGCCAGTTGGCATTGCAGGCTTAAGTGCGCTAGGCGAACTATCGATAGCTTCGTACTAATTTGATATGCCCAGCTAGACTCGTGACTTCCAGTGCCACGACAACACGGACCGGGGCAGAAAGGCCATCTCTTAGCCAGCCTTGGATCGGTTCCTAACTATGAGAGAAGCAGGTGCGCGAATGGCTCCCCGATTTTTTCGCTACCAGTTCACCACATTCCTGTGATCGATTTGCGTTCGACCTCCAGCAGCGCAAAACCTATTGAGATATCGTTTTTTGGAAACGTCTACCAATATAAGTTTCCGCATCCAACTGTGTAAAGCGCGACTTGCCAGCATCACAGACACAACGCTTCTAAGCTGCGATCCTAGCGTTGCTAAACGGCCATCCTATCTTCGTTGCCGAACGGAGTGTGCGGCCTGTCGACGACTTTCGATGGCATCGCCGATCTCAGCGGCCAAAGTTGGAGAACTCTTGAGTAGTTCCCCGATAGCCTGATTGTCAAAGACGATGACCTTAAGGTCTTCTAAAGCACTAATTCCTATCTCTTCGCTGGCACCACCAATGGCAACCTGATCTCCAAAACATTGCCCGGGCCCCATTTCACCAATCTCTAGCACTTTCCCACCAGCGCCAACCGATGTCAAAGCTGCCCGACCTTGAACGATCAATGCAAAACCATGAAAACGTTGTCCGGGAGCCTGAATTGCTTCCCCTGCCGCGTACTCGAGCACTCGCGGCAAAGATTCAGCAGTTTGAGTGATTGCGGGTCGGAACCGAGAATGTTCGCGCAGCCAATCCGAAGGAGTTGGTGGTGTCGGCCCAGGGCTTTCTCCGGGTCCATACTCCATCGCGATCGGATATGGAATTGTAAGTCCCTCACGTCGAGCCACGTACCACATCCTTGTGAGAATTGCGTCCCTCGTTGACGAAAGCTCCTCCTGTCTCGCCACTGAAAATATCAAACGATAGATGACGGAAAAATCCGCATAGTTCGCTGTTCGCACAACCGGCGGTGGATCGGCCAGGACACCCGGCGTAGTACGAAGCAATTGCTCCATAACCTCTTTAACTCGATTAGGAGGATCATCGTAACTGAACCCCATCTCAAAAACTTCAGTCCTGACGGTTGTGGGCCTAGATAAATTGCTGAACGCATCTTTGTAAAGAGAGACGTTAGGCACAATTCTTAGCTCGCGGGTTGGTGTTTCAATATGCACCGAACGCCAGTTAATTTCGATTACCTTACCTGTGGTGCCATCAGCTACCACCCAATCACCAACATTCAGAGGGCGTTCGAAAAGCAACATCAAACCCGAAACAATATTTCCAAGCGGCTCTTGCAGCGCTAGACCAATAACGACCGAACCAACCCCAAGGGCGGTCAGTGCATTGGTCAACTCATAACCCCACACACGCGAGTAAATAAACATTGCCCCAATAGCCACGAGCAATGCTCGCGAAAGATCGCGAAAGAGCTTAGGCACTCGCGCTCGCCAGGAATCTCCTGTCGAAACCCCAAATACTAAGTCGTTCACCACCCCGAGCAGCGCGTACAAAACAAATATTAGAAAAATGGTTTGCACAACCCGATAAGTTGAGCTTTCGCTCGGATAGCCCAAGACGTACCGACAGAAAATAAGAGTCGCCAAGCATGGAACAACAAAATTTCGTACCGTGCGCAAAGTACGTGCCAGTGGTAAGCCACGTCTTTCGCAAAATACGATCGCTTCGTTGAGCAACAGTAAGGCAACTGGAAAACCGATGGCTAAACCAACAGCTGGCCAGAAATTAGAAAACGATTGTCCGATAAATTCATTCATGATTCAGGTTCCGACACTACGATTTCGGTCTAAGCTGTCACTCGCCATGCTTCCACAGAGTCCTTACCTTGGACTTCTATGGTGACTGGACCGCTAAACTGGAACTGATCACCGAGTCGGTCTCTCAACGGGCGGGTTACCCGAATTGCAGATTCGGATCCTTCCGCAAGGCGTTTGGCAATCGCTACCGTATCTCCCCACAAATCGTAAAGGAACTTTCTGCGACCGACCACGCCACCGACCACTGGGCCTGCATTGACTCCCACAGCCAAACTCAAATCAGCCGTTTGCTCGCGATTGAATATCGAGATGATGTTCCCCAACTCCTTGGCAAACTGAATAATGCGTCGACTATGATCGGGTCGGTTTACGGATAAGCCACAAACCGCGAGATAAGTTCCACCGATCGTCTTTACTTTTTCAATACCAAACTTCTCGGCCGCCTCATCAAAAGCTGATACAAGATCTCCTAAAACAGCCAACGCTTTCGATTCTCCAACCTTACGCCCAAACTCTTCCATCCCTTGAATTTCAGCGAAGAGCACCGAGACATCTGTAAACTGGCGACTCGCGCGCTCATCACCTTCTTGACGCTGAGCAACCGCCGACGCGGGTAAAATACTCAGCAGTAATTCTTGATTTTCCCGAACTTGTGTTTCAAGTTTCTCTGTCTGTGCTCTGATACTATCCGACATCTGATTGAACACTTGCCCGAGTTCACCAAATTCGTCATGCGAATTCACTTCAACCTTCACATCGATTTCGCCCGCTCCCAGTCTCCGTGCACCTTCAGTCAACAACCGTAGAGGTCTCGTCAACATACTGGAACACACCAAAGCTAAAACAGTCACTGCCAACGCAATACCGCTTGAAAGTGTCAGCACATCGCGTCCTAACTTTCTTATCGGGGCTTCAACCTCACTTTTGTCAATTTCAGCTAATACAGCCCAGCGCAAAGAGTCTAATTCAAGTGGCCCATAGGCACTCAAAACAGGTTCTTGGCGATAATCCAACACCTCCATCAAACCTGTTTTTCCACGCAGTGCCTCCTGCGCACTCTCAGATTCCACTGGCAAAGTACAAATAACATTTCCTTTAGAGCGAATCTCCTCGACCACTCGCTCGCTTACGCCATTATCTATGAGTTTTTCCAAAAATCTCTCTGGTTCCGTTACCATAAAACGGGAGCGGCTTCGCATCGTCTTATCGGGACCAACCAGATACACTTCCCCACTTGCTCCTAAGCCTTCTGCTTCCCAGTTGAAGTTACCGGTCAGAGCTTTATTGAAATTATCAATCGGGAATTGCAAAACCAACAAACCGATATTTTTTGATCCGTCAAAAATTGGACTGATGGCAAAGCCCATTGGTCGCCCCAAGCTCGGTCGATAAGGCTCAAAGTCTGCGATTTTGAAATCGTCGCGATCTTTGAATGAACGTACGCTTCGCACCTTTTCCGCCATCAGCGTGTTCGAGTACGGCCCGGTCTCCAAATTGGTTCCAAACTCGGTCGTCTTTTGGTAGCTGTAAACGATATTGAGCGTCTCGGCATCGACCAACATGATGTCTTCGAAACCAAAAATCCTTACCGCCCTATCGAACAGACGATGGAACTGAGCATGTGCTTTTCCGTAAGGGGACAAATCCGTTGGTGGCTGGTCTAATAATTGTTTTTGACCATAAGGATGCGAATTGGCAACCATGTAATGGTATTGCAGATACCGCTCCGCGTTGCCCCGCGGAAGATATTGCTCAATGACCGGAAGCGAATCTAAATTCTTTTGCAAATTTGGCAGAAACTCAGCCGCATAAAAATTGGTTAGTGCGGTAGTTTCCGATTCATTGAGTTGTACCGCATCCAATTCTCGATACGCCTGAGTGAAGGCTTTAGTACCTTCAATTGCAGCAACGCTATCCGACATAGCGATCACTTGATCGCGCAGCCCTTCTAGCATCGTCTTTAGGGTTGTCGTCTTAGCGACACGAACACCCGTTAATTGATTTTCGATCTGTCTCCTCAGCGTATCCCTGGCAGATGTATAGCTTATCCAGGCCACAATACAGATAGATAACAAAC
>JAUMAI010000701.1:0-1449 GCA_032116775.1 Pirellula sp.
GTTTTTTGCTTCCCTTACGTTGGTCGCCAATGGGACGATCGCCAATAGTACGATCATTAGCGGGACGATCGCCAACTGGTCGGATCGTATGGACGTATTCACCGCGAAAACGAGCATTGGCATCTTCGCGACGTCGCGCGATTGCTTCTTTGGGTGGTTTGTCAGGAATCAAGCAGTCGCAACCGTTTCCAATCAAGTCTTGTCGACCTGCTTGCATCAAGGCTTCCCGTACTTCGAAATAGTTCTCCGGTTTGAAGAATTGCATCAATGCACGTTGAAGTTTTCTATCCTTCAATGTCTTGGAAACTTCCACCTTTTTCTTGGTAAATGGATCCAGGCCGGTGTAATACATGCAGGTTGCCACATCCAAGGGAGCTGGAATAAAGTCCTGGACCTGATCTGGTTTATAGCCATTTCTCTTCAAAAACACGGCCAGGTTAATCATCGCGTCAATATCGCTACCTGGATGACTAGCGATAAAGTACGGGACCAAAAATTGTTTTTTGCCAGCGCGTTTCGATTCTCTGGCAAAGCTGTCCGCAAATTTTTCAAAATCATCGTTGCACGGTTTTTTCATCTTGTCGAGCACATAGGGATCGACATGTTCTGGAGCAACTTTCAGGTGGCCTCCCACATGATGAGTCGTCAGTTCACGCATATACTCCGGCGAACGTCTTGCTAAATCCATGCGAATGCCGCTGGCGACCAGGACTTTTTTCACTCCATCAACTTCGCGGGCTTCTCGCATTAGCTGGATTAGCGGACCATGATCCGTACCGAGTAACTTGCAAATCTTGGGATGCACACATGATTGCCGACGGCACATCGATTCGACGTCTGGGCGAGTGCATTTCATTTGGTACATGTTCGCCGTTGGGCCACCGATGTCGCTGACAGTACCTTTGAAACCTGGTTCTGCCGCCATTTGCTCGATCTCGGTGACGACAGACTCACGGCTGCGCGATTGAATGATACGCCCTTGGTGAGCCGTAATTGAACAGAAAGTGCAACCCCCGAAACAACCACGCATGATCGTGACTGAATTCTTAATCGTTTCGAAGGCAGGAATGGGTTCTTTGTAGGAGGGATGTGCTTTGCGAGTGTACGGCAAGCCATAGATGCGATCCATGGAAACTTCCGTCACAGGTAGAGCTGGAGGATTAACCACTACCGCTTGACGGTCATGCCACTGGATCAGCTTTCTCGCATTATAAGGATTCGTTTCGTTGTGGATCATGCGGGTCGCTTCAGCAAATGCAGCTTTGTCATCACGCACTTGCTCAAAGCTTGGCAGAGCCAGGGCATCTTCCGGAGCTTTTTCAGATGCACCTAGTGCATACGCTACGCCGCGCATCGATCGCAGGGACTCGAGAGTCTCACCTGCTGCCAAGCGTTTGGCGATCTCGATGATAATTCCTTCCCCCATCCCATAAGCGACCAAGTCGGCTT
>JAUMAI010000701.1:1459-3692 GCA_032116775.1 Pirellula sp.
CGGCTTTGGAATCAAGCAAAATGGAACGCCGAACTTTATCGCTCCAGTAGTCATAATGAGCCAAGCGACGTAAGGAGGCTTCTACGCCACCGGCGATTACCGGAACGCCTTTATAGGCCTCTCTGGCCCGCTGGCAGTAAGCGAGAGTCGCTCGGTCGGGTCGCAAGCCAATCTTTCCGCCCGGTGAATAGGCATCGGCATTGCGGACTTTTTTATTAGCGGTGTAGTGATTGATCATGGAGTCCATATTCCCCGCGCTGATAGCGAAGAATAGTCGCGGTTTGCCGAAACGACGCCAGTCATCACATTTGTGCCAATCGGGCTGGCTTACGATGCCAACACGAAATCCCGCAGCTTGCAACGTGCGGCCCAAGATGGCCATCGCAAAGCTAGGATGGTCGACATAAGCATCACCCGTAACGAATACAACGTCTAGCTCGTCCCATCCCAAGGCGCGGGCTTCTTCCATGCTCATTGGGAGTGGCTTTCGATCCTTGAGCGGGATCAGCGTCTGAGTCCCATGAAGAATCGTTTCGAGCTGTCCATCCCGTGCTGGAGTTTGTCCTAAAATGGGGAGGGCTGTGGTCATCGATGGATTCCGACTGAAATATCTATTGGCTGAAGCGGATCAGGTGGTCCGAATTGCCGAATTGCCAACGGTGGTTGGATCGTGTAAACCTCAACTGAAGGTTAGCCACAAAACCCCGTTCTGACTAGAGTTATCGGTTCCGAACTTCCCGTGACAAAGGAATTCTATGGCGTCTGAACAGCCAAAACTCGTTAATCGGGCAGTAGAATCGGCTCCGATGGTGCTTAAAATCGAAGGGATCATTCAGGCTGCCGAAAAAATCCGGCAGAGAATCTCGAGCGAATTACCACAACATGCTGGACTCTCTGGGGCCGTTGACTTCATCGTTGCGGCAGCTAACTCGGCCCAAAAAGTTTCGCGACAGGTAAAACATCCTTTCTCAATTCATCGACTTCCTGCAGTCTTTCTGGCAATCGCGTTGGTTTTGCTGACAGGCTGGCTCTATTGGTACTTCTTTCATGTTTCAACCCTCTCGATTGCTATGGCGAATCGAGATTCTACAGAGATCTTGGAAAAGTCAGCACAAACCTGGCGTTTGCGTCTACAGCCTAAGTTCGTTCCTGGTTCTCGCGAAGCGATTGAAGCGGTGGCAAGTGGTCAGGTCGATTTGGCGTACGTTCAAGGTGGCATGCCTGTACCAGAAGCCTTGCCACGTTTAAGAACACCAGCAGATGAAACGGTACTGTGGCTCACTCGAGAAGGTATCGAGAACGTTGATGATGTGAAAACGGTGCTCACGAGTCTCGAAGGTGAAGGAAGTCACACGGTTGCCAAAGAGATCTTCTCGATTTTGGGTGCCGAGGAAAATATCAAGTACCTGCATCAGTGGAGCGCTCTGACCGACGGGAGTATGGCTTCGGTTGCTCCAGAGGTTGACGCTGTCTTTGTCGTGAAAGATGTTTCTGATTTAAAAGCCATCTCTGCTTTAAGGAAGCTTTATCAGCAAGGATTTCGCTTGCGTGATCTGCAGCTTGGAGCGGCTGCAGAGAATCTTGAATATCTTGAGGCTTCGGAGATTGAGCCTGGCTACTTCGATATGGAAGCGAAGATTCCAGTTGCAGTTGTTCGTTCCTATCGAATCCCAACATTTATCATTGCCAGAGCCGGTTTGACTCCTCGCTTGCTGGCTGTAGCTGCTCATATTTTCGATAGCCAGCCAGCGAGCATTGCGGAGGGTGAGTTCCTACCGACCGCATCGAGTGCAAGCGAGATGTTCCAAGGGGTAGAGGCCTTTCTTGGGATCATCGTCAATATCATCCTCGCCTTCTTGGCACTTTTAGGTTTAGAGATGATGACCTATCGCAAGAGATTTCATGAACTCAATTCACTGGTGAGTTTACTTAGTATGCTTCAGTCGAATAAGGATATTCTCGGCGTCGAGGATGTGGCCTTGAGGAATGAGAACCTGAAATATCTATCGACGGTCAGCGACTTGTTAGGTTTAATCAGTGCGATCAGCGGATATTACACTCAGGAGAATTCATCGTTGCTGTTCAATAATCTCTCTGAAGTGGTCCATCAACGGTGCGATAATCTCAAACTAAATATCCAATTGAAGATTTTGCATGCAGGTATACGTTTAGAACGATTGGCTCCAGTTATGACTGCACCTCTCGTCTAATTGCTCCGATGGATAACGGTTCC
>JAUMAI010000701.1:3702-3989 GCA_032116775.1 Pirellula sp.
TTGTGCCTAGCAAGGCCTAATTGAATCGCGCTCACATCAGTGATGTAGCCTTGAAGTCGTCGATACTTGGACTATTTAGAATCTTGTATCCGTTTTGCCCAGGCATCTAGCTTGCGTTGCATGATATTCAGCGGCATACAACCATCACGCAAGATTTGGTCGTGGAAATCAGAGATTTTGAATTTGTTACCGAGTTCCTTTTCATACTTGGAACGCCAACGACTGATTTGCAACGCCCCAATCTTATAAGCCAGGGCTTGGCCTGGCATCGCCATATAGCGTTCGAT
>JAUMAI010000701.1:3999-4571 GCA_032116775.1 Pirellula sp.
AAGAGAACCAAGTTTAGATTGTTTTTTTAGAGATTCAAATGACATTTTAGTTTAGTTTCGGATTTGGCCTTTATGACTACTTTATTCTAGTATTATTAGAAAGGGATGTCAAGCCCGTGTCCAACCTTTATGATGAATTCCCACATCCACCACGAGGCGAATAGCGCGATGCATCTCATCACCTAGCGCCCCGAGATATTGTTCCGGTTGCTCATACAGTCCAAGCTCTCGTCCAATCGACTCGCAATACAAAGCCCAGCCTTCACCATAAGAACCATACCAGATGAATCGCAGGAACTTCGGAAGGCGTTCGTTCTCCTGTTGCAAAGAGACTTGGTAATGGTGTCCTGGTATCGCTTCATGAGCGAATAAGGAATCCATTCCGCTGGTGATATTGAATTTGGCTGGCTCGGGAATGGGGAGATAGAAAATGCCAGGGCGGCTTCCGTCCGCCGAGCCAGGCATATATTCAGCGCTGGCCGTTGCCTCTCGGAATGATTCGGTACGACGGATTTCGAAAGGTGTTTTCGGACGCGCGACGAATAGACGATCTAAGTTAGGTTCGATTTTGG